>NZ_LN681225.1:2927500-3227500 GCF_000953655.1 Legionella hackeliae | reverse complement strand
GGGAGTAATTACGATGGATATTAGAATTGCTGGAAATTCTGATTTAAAAAAACAAGTAAACAAAATTTTTAAAAAGGGCAAGAAATTAACAAATAATCTCTATGAAGAAACTCGTGATACAGTAACCGATGTTGGCGATAATATTAAGGAATATTCAAATGTGGCCATAGAAAAGGTCCATGACAGACCATTGGCAACAACCCTGTTAATTGGGGGAATAAGCTTAATTATCCTGGCTGCATTTGTGCGTCGATAACTGAGTTTTTAAAAAATAAAAATCAGGTTTCATTTTTCATTTCGTAAAACTCTTGCCACTCAAAATCGATGTAGTCTTCAAGAAGTTTTTTGATTTCGGTTTCTGCGCCCTTTTTAGTAGGGTATTCAGTATGAAATTTTTGAGGGGAAGTTGAATTGCGATTATCCGTTGCACGAACTACGTATCCATCCGCTTTGTATAAATTAGGGGCCGCATCCGACGAGTCCACCTGATAAATTACTTTAAAACCCTTATACGTATACTGATTCATGTTATCTCCATTGCTGAGTCTTAGATATCCTTAGAGCCTCAAGATTATTAACGTCTTTTTTAATTAATATAGTCCATTCAGAACAAAGCAAGGAAAGTATTTACAAAAAAACATTAAATTTATTTAAAAATTAATTTAAATTCATTAGGTTGTTTTTAGGTTTGTGAAAAATAATATGTTTTAAAGGGATATTTTTAAAAAAAATCAATTAGTTAGCAGGATCATTTGAAAAAATGATAACTGTTTTCTATTCTTTTAGGGATTCATCATCAAATAAAAGATTTTAATTTTGGATATAGTCAGTTTATTAAGGATAGACCATGATAAAAATCACTCGCGATGAATTTTTAGCGTTTGCTTTGATACCGGATATTTCAAATGCGAAGGAAATTCATTGGTTTAAATCAAATGTGATGGCCGATAAATTAGGAATAATTATTCAAATTAATTCTAATCATAAATACGATTATCTTATTTATCAAAAAGATAAGACTGAAGATTATATTCTCTATCCCAATGAGCAAGATTTTTCTTCGAAAGATTATGACGATATTTATCATGAATTAGAGAAGAGAATGGTCTAGAAACTTTCCGTCATGGTATTCCTTAAAAAGACCTCAAATTCCTCTGAAGCGAGTGGTTTGCAAAAATAATAACCTTGCCCTTCTGTGCATTCATGGGTTTCTAGAAATTTGATTTGCTCGCTCGATTCTACACCTTCGGCGACAATTTCGAGATCAAGACTTCGAGCTATGGCAATAATTGCCTGAATAATGACTTCATCCACTTTATTGTAATGAATATTATTTATATACGTTCTATCGATTTTGATTCTATCGATGGGAAAAATTTTAAGATGATTCAGAAGCATATAGCCTGAACCGAAATCATCCAAAGCCAGATGAATACCGAGTTTTTTTAGATCGTTAAAAATTGCCGTTGCTTCCAGACTGGTTAAAATTACATTTTCCGTAATTTCTATCTCAAGAAATTCAGGGCTAAGCTCTGTTTCTGTCAATATTCTGCGAATGACTTGACCAAACTCAGGATGTTTAAGCTGCTTGGTTGCCACATTAACGGCAACACGAATTTTAGGAAGACTAAGTTTTTGCCATTGTTTATTTTGCTTGCAAGCTTCTTGCAAAACCCATTCACCAATAGGAAGAATTAATCCTGTTTCCTCAGCCATAGGGATAAAATTGATGGGTAGCAGAATACCTTTTTTAGGATGTCGCCAACGAATTAACGCCTCGGCGGATACTAATTTTCTGGTTTTAAAATCGAGCTGTGGCTGATAGCACAAAAAGAACTCTTTTTTTTCAAGAGCCTGATACAATTCGGCCTCCATTTCCATACGAGCCACACTTTTTTTACCCAGGCTATAGGTATAAAACTGAAATTGATTGCCACCCTGCTCTTTGGCCCGATACATGGCTATATCTGCATTACGTAGTAACTCATCGATAGTTTCACCATCTCGGGGAAAAGTAGCAATGCCGATGCTTGGAGTTATCCAAATTTGATGAGAGTTAACCTCAAATGGGGTATGAAATACATCAAGTAATTTTTTAGCAATTTTCGCAACATTGGTTTCATCATGTGATTTTAACAAGGCTACAAATTCGTCTCCCCCGAGTCTTGCCAGCGTGTCTTCCTCTCGCATGACTTGACGAATTCGTTGAACAACGTCTTGTAATAACTTGTCCCCCGCGATATGGCTGAAACTGTCATTAATTAACTTAAAACGATCTAAATCAAAAAATAGCACGCAAAACATCGAGTTATTGCGTTTCGAGTAAGAAATTAATTGTGACAGTCTGTCGGTCAGTAGCACTCTATTGGGCAGTTGCGTTAATGAATCATGAGTCGCTTGATGATGCAGTTGCTCTTCTAATAAAGCGCGTTTGGTAATATCGCGAAAACACCAAATACGTCCAGAGATTGTGTCATGTAACTTGTAGGGCTGTGTATAAATTTCAAGAATGCGACGATCTTTGCATTTTAAAGTCATCGTTTTGCTGTTCTTTTTTGAGTTTGCTAATTTACTGGTAAATTTCAGGAAAACATCTGGGGTTTCAATTTTTTCGGCAAGGTATTCAAGAATATGTTGTGCTTCCTGTTCAACCAGAGCTGCTTTGGAAATTTGAAACATTTTCATCAAATTTTCATTGTAATCAATAACTTGATTTTGATTGTTCACCACTAAAATACCGTCAGCCGAAGACTCAAGAGTTCCTCTGGTGACAGACAAAGATTCTTGCAAAGATTGAGTCCTTTCTTTAACTTGTGTTTCTAATAATTGTGTGTAGGCACGTGATTCCTGCAAGAGCTGCCATTTTTTACTCAAGGCACAAGACAATTGTCTGACAGCGATGCTATCAAAAGGTTTTTTAAGAATAAGCAAATTTTCTCGTTGACCTAAGTGCTGAATTGTTTCTTCCCAGGTATAGTCTGAGTAGGCGGTACAAAGAACGATTTGAATATTCGGATCCAGTTCCCAAATTTTTCGAGCTGTCTCGACACCATCCCAGCCCGGAGGCATACGAATATCGACAAAGGCCAATGCATAAGGGTCATTGTCTTCCAAACCTTCGGCGATTTTAGCAACGCCTTCTCGACCCTGCATTGCCGTAATTAGACGAAACGTGGGTAGTTCAGAACTACGTTTTTTACCGAAGATTTGATGCTCAAAATTGGCTAACTCATTATCCTCAAGCGTATTTTTAGTGGTTAGTATCTTGATGAAATCTGAATGAATGGCAGGATTGTCATCAATAATGAGAATTTTTACGCTTCTCGAAGTTGTTGTCGCCATGCAAATATCTCCGTTCTACCTGCGTTGAGGGTAGTGTCAAAATAAATTCTGCTCCATAACCGAAACCCTTGCTGTCCATTTGTAAGTTACCGCCTAATTCTTTAGCAGCAAGAGCGCTTGTATGTAAACCGAACCCATGACCATAAGATTTGGTGGTAAAGCCGAAGCTAAAGATTTTATCGCGATCTTCTTCTTTAATGCCTGTTCCATTGTCTTGTATCTTAATGGTGAGATTATTTGCCTCAGGGTACTCTGCGACTGTAAGGCGTATGATTTTATTAATAGCTTCATCAGATGCACTTAAGGCGTCAATAGCATTTTGAATGAGATTGATGAGTATTTGTAGCAATTTGGCTTTATCCGTTACGACAAAAATGCTTTCTTTGCTATCGTAGTGTATTTGGACTGCTTGCTTATCCAAAGCACTTTTACACATCTCAATGGCATTGATAATGATTTCATTGACTGACAATTGTTCGAAGACACCGGAAACGCCACAAAGCGATTTTTGCATGGCAACCACATCTTTAATATGGGCAATTTGATTGCGTAAACAAAGCATCTCTTTTCCAATGGTTTCGTGCTCTTGATTGATTTTTCTTATCAATGCAAGTAGATAATCAGGTAAGAGTTTTCCTTTAGCATCCTCAGTAAGATAGGACGTTAAAGTGCCTTTATGCTCTTTAAACATTAAAGAAACAGTCCTTAAATCTTGTAAATAAGATGGATTGGAATGTTCTTTTATCATATCTAGCGATACATTGGCGCTATTAAGCACATTACCAATGTTATGTAAGATGGATGTAGCAAGATCAGCCATGCCTGCTCTTCTTGCAATACTGACTAGCTGCGAGTTAAGTCTGCAATTTTCCAAGTAACTCTCATATTGCTTATACGCAGCAGTAGTACGCGCAATTAACTCCTGTGGGGAAAAAGGTTTTACGAGATAGTCATCCGCTCCAACGTTAAGACCAGTGACGACCGCTTCATCTCCGGCTTTGGCAGTAATTAAAATAATTGGAATGTTGCAGGTTTCCTTGTGCGCTTTAAGTGCTCTTGTTAATTGATAGCCATCCATGATAGGCATCATAATATCGGATAAGATAACTTGAGGATTGTGTTGACGCACAGCTTCAAGCGCTGCTTTACCGTTATCAACAGTAACTACGTTGAATTTGTCTTTCAATAAAGAGACGATATAGGTACGGATATCAGGATTGTCATCAGCAAGAATCAAAAGAGGCAGTTGTCTGTTTTCTGACAGGAAATCATCCGGCGTATTGTTTTCAAAACTGCTGGTAGCAAGGCCTGCTTTGAAGTTTTCAAATGTAGAATCTGTTGTGAAATTCGCCTGCTTTTCTGGATAGTCCGAGCGATTCGCAAGTTGAACAGGTAAGTTGATAATAAATGTTGTACCCTTACCGATTTCACTATCCACAGAAATACTTCCCTGCATCATTTCTACAAACTGCTTAACAACAGTTAAGCCTATTCCGGTACCTTCGTAAGCACGAGTGCTTGAAGAGTCAACTTGATGAAAACGATCGAAAATATAGGGAATTTGCTCTTTGGGAATTCCGGGGCCGCTATCACTGACGCGTAAACACATAGCTTCATTTTGTTGCTTTAATTCAACGGTAATGAATCCTTGAGCAGGCGTAAATTTAAGCGCATTAGAAATTAAATTTAAAAGAGTTTTCTCAAGCATGCTTTTATCAAGAAGCACGGCTTTGTTTTTTCCTTTCGTCTGAAATGTTAAGTGGATATGTCGTTCTTTTGCCAAATCTTGAGCATCGTCTATTAGTTGAGAGAGAAATTTTTTCAAATCAATCGGTTCTTCACGAAGTTGAAATTTTTCTGCTTCAAGTTTTGAAAAATCAAGAATATTGTTAACTTGGGTGAACAGTCTCGCAGCATTTCTTTGAATTCTTTCTAAATTCTGCAAGACATCCTGAGGGAGCGCCAAATCATTATTTTCTAAAATAGTTTTCAGTGGCGCTAAAATCAAAGTCAAAGGTGTTCGCAGCTCATGACTCACATTTGCAATGAAATCAGATTTCAGCTGATCAAGTTCCATTAATCGTGTATTTTTCTCTCTGACATCCACTAAGGAGCGGCGAGCAGTATCAAGAACAAAATTAACCAGCATGGTAAGTTTTTGCATACTTTCATTTTCAGTATCAATTTTGATTGTAAAATCAAACTCACCTTTAACAGCCAAGCAAAGCTGATTCGCCATTTCTTCAATATTTTTTTGGATCTCATGTAATGCTGGATGCTGCATATTAATTCCTCAGCTCTGTCCATTGAATGTGGATTTCACATTCGTCATTTCCTAATTTTAGACATTTTTTTTCCTCTATACTTGCTTCGTCATGATAATAGTCAACTACCCAGCGGGCTAAAGCTTTGTACAAACCGCATAATCTATTAGGGGAGCGATAGTGGGTAATCAGCTGATTGGGTAATTTTTCTAATCTAAATTTTTCATTAATTGCCTGCCGCGTTTCTGCATCCGCCATACTTGTCGCAAAACAATTATGAATAGTGGGTTGTATAGATAGGAACTCATAAGAGTTTGGGGACATATTAAACCAAGTGGGGAAGCGATGGACGACATCCTTACCAAAGTAGTTAGCATAATGCGCCTCTACTTCTTCAGGACTTAGGCGCAATAAAGTTTGAGCTGCCAGAAATAGCCGTTGCCACTCCTCATCTGAATATATATTATTAATTTGAAAAGATTTATCTACAGGTACGTTTGCTAGTTTCTTAAGCTCTATCATACCTTCCTCACCTTTTAAATCTTGAACCATGCTAAGTAGAATTTTTTGAATGAGTCCAATCATTATTATCCTTTGTATCAACATTCCATATTAAGTATAAATGTATCTTAAACATTTTTTTCTAAAAGCAAAGACTGCGTGTGGATATAGATTTATATAAACGATTGATTAGTAATAATTTTTTACAATGTGGTTTTTGTTGCTATATTTATTATTTGGATGGTCAAACCTACAGGTTAACGATATATTGATATTCTTATTATTTGGTAACAATCTTTATGGAATTTTTATTCAATTTATTAATCATTGTCGCAGATCAATTCATGCTTTTTGTTATCAATATGTTGGTAGCAAGACATGCTGGTGAGGTTTTATTTGGTGATTTTACTGTTGCAACGAATGCGCTTTTTTTAATTGCTACAATCATTACATTTGGTATCGACTCAATCATTGGTTATTATGTCCCCAAACTGTATGTTAGGAAACAATACAAGGAAATTATTGCTTTAACATTCTCAGTAAAAGATTTTCTTAAACCCATCTATTTGACATTGCTTGTAGGCGGATTGCTTTTAAGTCTTTCCCTAATTGCCTTAAGCTCTGCAATAAAAAATTTACAGATCTTTGAAATTAGTCATCCTCTGAGCCTTTTTCTTTGGGGGGCGGTGGGAATTTCAATCTATAGCATCTATTTACAGTTTTTCCGGGCTGTCGATTATATGCGCACCGCTGTAAGCCTAAGTTTAATGCAAACAGTATTATATTTTTTACTAAGTTTATTTACTTATTTTTACCTCTATCCTGTTTTATTTCATGATAACCCCAGCTATTTCCCTCATGTAATGCTAATTGGTTTTATCTTAAGCTATCTATTTTTTGTAGGTGTGGCATTTATTATTCAGCAAAGGACCAAACTTCAAGTATTTTTAAATCCTGAAACTGAGCCCAGTGATACAGTGGATGTCTGGAAAGAAAAAATGTACGGCTATACAGTACAGAATTTAAACAAATATGTCTTTACAGCTATCCCATTATTGGTCATCGAATGGCTGGGACATACAGAACATGCAACAGGGTTATTTTCGGCTGTTACTTCGATTATTTCTTTGGCATTTATAGCCATTGGTCCTATTGGTATTTTGATTGGCCCGGATATTTCTGCCGGGTTTGCGCAAAGTAAAGAAAAATTGTTAAAAATAATGAAAAAATACCTCCTTATTTGCTTTGGTATTGCTTGTATTATTGCCTTGCTTATTGGGCTTTTTGCCAAAAATATTTTGCTGCTTTATCAATCAAATTTTATTGATGCCCTGCCTTATACTTATATCTGTTTAATAAATATTTTCACTTATGCGATATCCATGCCTTTGTATAAAATGATCCAATATTCACAAGAAGGTAGTCGAGTAGGAGCAAAGTTAACCCTATATCTTTTACTCTTGCAGATTATCGCTTGTTTGATCCTAATTCCCTGGCTGAATCTCATTGGGGCAATTATTTGTTATGTAGGAATCAATATCGTTTACAATGTGTCCATGGTGTTTATGGCTATCCGAATTTACCGGCAGAATCAGTTTGGGCGGGAGGTAGTCATTAAATAACAAAGATATTGGCTTGCCCAGCGTCTGCCTTAAACAATTAGGCGTGCGCTTGTGCTAGAAGCTCTTTAGCATGAGAGCGCGTTTGCTCTGTAATGGTCAAACCTCCTAGCATGCGTGCTATTTCATTAATCTTTTCTTGATTATCTAACGCGACAATACGCGAATAAGTTTGCTGATTATCGCTATGTTTTTCGACGATATAGTGTTGATGCGCACAGGATGCTACCTGGGGTTGATGAGTCACACAAAAAACCTGTAAGCGTTCACCGAGCTTACGCAATAACTGCCCTACCAAGGCTGCGGTAGCGCCACCAATACCTACATCAACTTCATCAAAAAGCAAAGTAGGCGTTGAACCACGTTGAGCAGTAATCATTTGAATAGCCAGGCTTATTCTTGAAAGCTCACCACCAGAAGCAATTTTCGCCATGCTATCTGGAGCCATCCCGGGATTAGTGCATACATTGTATTCGACCTTATCTAAACCATGGGCCTGCATTTTTTCAAGAGGAGTAATTTCAATACTAATGTAACCTTTGGGCATGCCTAATTGTTGAATGGTTGTTGTTATTTCTGCGGCCAATTTTTTGGCAGCGGTTTCACGCGAGCTGCGTAATTTGAGGGCTGCACGCTCAAAGGCTTTCAATTGCTCTTGATAATCCTTTTCAAGGGTAGCGCTACGATTCTCAGCATCCTCTAGTTGTTCTAACTGTGTTTGTAGGTGAACTAAATGGTCGGCTAAATTGTTAACATCAACATGGTATTTGCGACTCATTTGGTGAAGCATGCTCATACGCGTTTCAACATCTTTTAAACGCTCAGGGTCTAATTGCACCTGTTCTGAGAATTGTTTAACTTCGTCAAGTGTTTCTTCGCATTGAATTAGGGCGCTATTGATAAGTTCACAACTATTTTTAATCGCAGAGTTTTCCTGCGGCAACTCTTGTAATAATTGCAGAATCTGATTAAGACCCTGGCAAATATTAGATTCATCATCGGCATTTAATAAATGAACAATGCGTTGCGTATTTTGTAAATAATCACAAGCATGATGAAGTAATTGATGTTCCTCATGCAGGCTTTGCATTTCTTTCCCTTGTAAATTAAGTGCCGCTAATTCTTCAATTTGAAATTTCAACAAAACGATTTTATCGTTATCATTACTTCGATTATTCAGTGCATCCAATTCTTGTTTAATTTTTTGGCATTTTTTATATAACTGTTGAACTTCATCAAGCAGTGCAAAATGACCTGCATAACGGTCGAGTTGTTCGCGATGAGTTGTATGCTGCAACAGAGTTTGATGTTGATGTTGTCCGTGAATATGAACGAGCATCTCACTTAACTCTTTCACTTTCTGCAAGGGAAAGGGGTGGCCATTAATATAAGATTTTGAACGACCTTCAGCATAAAAAACTCGTCTTAAAATAACATTGCCATCCTCTGTGTCCAGGTCATTTTCACGAAGCCATTTGGCGGGAGGGGAGTCATGTTCGATGTGGAAACTGGCATTAATGTCGCACTTTTCTTCACCAGCACGAACAACGGATGCATCGGCACGATCACCCAAAGCGAGCATCAGAGCGTCAATCATAATGGATTTCCCAGCGCCGGTTTCGCCTGTAAATGCAGTCATACCGGCAGATAAATCAAGTTCCAATTTTTTAACAATGGCGAAATTTTCGATACGCAAGGTTGTAAGCATGATTAGCCCTGATGTTTTGATTCCCAGCCTAATTTAACACGTAATGTATCATAATAATGATAATCAAGAGGATGTAATAGACGCAGTTGTTGTGCATTTTTTTCAATGGACACCAATTGTCCCGGCTTAACCAGACGAGACTCGTGACCATCACAACTGATGCGCAAATCACTTTCATTGCGTTCACTAATTTTTAATTCGATCTTCACTTCTCCATCGACGACAATAGGGCGTGAGCTCAAACTATGAGAGAACATGGGCACAAGTACGATGGCATTTAATTGTGGATGCATAATAGGACCACCGGCTGATAAGGCATAGGCAGTTGAACCTGTGGGGGTCGATAAGATCATCCCGTCAGAACGATAACGACTCACAAAGCGTTGATTGATAATAACATCAAACTCAATCAAATGAGTTTCATTACCACGACCCAAAACAACATCATTCAAAGCATCGCCCTGAAAATAGATTGTTTCACCATCGTGAATACAGGTATGCAATAAAAAGCGAAGCTCTTCTTCATACTTACCGTTTAAGACGGCACTAAGCTGATTTTCAATGTTTTGTGGCGAGATATCCGTTAGAAACCCAAGCCGGCCTCTATTGATACCTATAACCGGAACATTCACTTTAATCGCCATACGGGCAGCAGACAACAGACTACCGTCTCCACCGACTACAACAATCAAATCCTGCTTTTTCCCCATAAGATTGCGATCAAGTGTTGGTAAGTCCACATCAAAATGTGTGGCTGTATCGATATCTAAATACGTATCGACTTTCTCATGGTGCAAGAATTCAACCAGGCGATGTAGGCTTTCATTAACCCCCTGATTCGCACGATGTTGGCGCACATAGAGAATAACGCGTTTGAATTTTTGTTTCATGATCTCAATATTAGGAGTAGATGATACTATTTTATTTTACAATATTTTCTCGCATATCCTAAAGCTTAATGATGAAAGTAATCTTGTTGAGGGGGTAAGAGTCGGGCTTGGGTCGCTTATATCGATTGTCATTGCAGCTGTGGGCAATGACAATCGGTAGGATTTAAATATGTTGTTTAGTCTTCACTGGCTCGTGATGCACGTTTGCGCTCACTCTCTTTTAATGCTTTTTTGCGCAAACGAATGGATTGTGGTGTAACCTCAACCAGCTCGTCGTCATCGATAAATTCCAGAGCTTGCTCCAAAGAAAGTTTTATCGCTGGTGTTAATAAAATATTTTCATCACTGCCTGATGCACGAATATTAGTCAGCTGCTTTTCTTTAGTAACGTTAACAACCAGATCGTTATCGCGAGCATGAATACCCACGATCATTCCTTCATAGCAAACCGCTTGAGGCTCAATAAACAAGCGACCACGTTCTTGTAAATTAAACAACGCAAATGCACGTGCCGCACCTTGGCAGTTGGCAATTAGAACCCCATTATTTCGTTTACCAATACGTCCTCGAATAGCAGGGCCATAATGATCATAAACATGATACATGAGCCCGGTTCCAGAGGTGCTGGAGAGAAACTCAGTGTGGAATCCAATTAAGCCGCGAGTAGGAACAATATAGTCAAGTCGTACACGTCCTTTACCGTCGGGGAGCATATTTTGCAATTCACCACGACGCTCACCGAGCTTTTCCATGATAGTCCCTTGATGTGTTTCTTCAACATCAACCGTCAAGCGCTCGTAAGGTTCTTGCTGTTCACCATTTTCTTCGCGCAAAATTACTTCGGGTTTACAAATGGCTAATTCATAACCTTCTCGACGCATATTTTCAATGAGAATGGATAAATGCAATTCACCACGACCTGATACTCTAAATTTATCAGGGTCTTCGGTATCTTCTACCCGTAATGCAACGTTGTGAAGTAATTCTGTTTGCAAGCGCTCTCTAATTTTACGGCTAGTTACAAATTTACCTTCCTGACCTGCAAAAGGAGAATCATTGACTTGGAAGGTCATGCTAATTGTTGGTTCGTCCACGGTTAATGGAGTCAGAGCCTCTACATGGTTAGGATCGCATAGCGTGTCGGAAATATTAAGCAATTCAATCCCTGTTACGGCAACAATATCGCCAGCGCGAGCTTCTTCAACCTCGACTCGCTCCAAGCCTTTAAAGCCTAATAATTGCAAGAGTCGACCACTGCGGACTTGCCCTTCTTTATCGATAATTTTCACCGCAGATTTTGCTTTAATATGACCACGTGTAATTCGGCCAATTCCAATAGTTCCTACATAAGATGAGTAATCGAGAGAACTGATTTGCATTTGGAAAGGACCGTTGGCATCCACTGCTGGAGGTTCTACTTGATCAACAATCGTTTGCAGTAACGCTGACATATCACTCGCTTCATCTTCAAGTGCAAGTTGGGCATAGCCATTGAGGGCGGATGCATAAACTACTGGGAAATCAAGTTGTTCGTCCGTTGCGCCTAAGTTATCGAATAAATCAAATACTTGATCCATAACCCAGTGCGGTCTTGCTCCTGGTCTGTCAATTTTATTAATAACGACAATGGGATTTAAGCCGCGAGCGAATGCTTTTTGAGTAACAAATCGTGTTTGCGGCATCGGACCATCCACTGCATCAACAAGCAGAAGAACGCTATCTACCATCGAGAGAATTCGCTCAACTTCGCCTCCGAAGTCGGCATGCCCTGGGGTATCAACAATATTAATTTGATAACCGTTCCAATGGACGCAGGTATTTTTAGCAAGAATCGTAATGCCACGTTCTTTTTCTAACGCATTGGAATCCATGATTCGCTCAACTTTAGGAGCGCGCTCGTTCAGAGTTCCGGTTTGTTGAAGTAGTTTATCAACTAAAGTAGTTTTACCATGATCGACGTGTGCGATAATGGCAATATTACGAATTTTTTCAATCATAATGACCTATTGCGGTAAGAGTGTTACATGACTTAAGCAGTGATACAAACAAAGAAGACATGTGTTCATGAATTTATCATTATACATGGATTCATAGCGTTTGCCATTATAGCATAGTGATTTTCCTTCCCCCCAGAGGGAGAAGGAGAGATGTCATTAAAATGAAGCTACAGGGGATTGGTAGGCTTCATCAGCATGTTTGAGAAGCTCCATAGCATCAGAATTAATTTGTAGCCTATTTTGGTAGACCTGTTTTGGTTCGAATATAGCATCGAAGTTATTAAACATTTCGTAATAGGAATATCCCATTAAACCAAACGAAACCGCAGCGAAGGCTACCCCACCGACTGGATCCGCTGGTATGCTTGCTATAGAAAGGGTCATGGCAACAATAGAAATCGTGAACACACCCAGCCAGAATGCTACAGCCAGAGCGTTACCAACACGACTTAATGCTTCCAATCCTGGTATATTCTTATTTGATTTCTGAAGTTCCGCGATTTGAGCAGTAACTTGTGTATGATCAATTGAGTTTGTGGAAATTTGTTCCAAACAACCAATGACCTCTTCATAACCTTTGAGTAATTTCTTTCTCTGATAATCACTGTTGCAATTAACTATTGCACTACGATAGTTCGTCGCTACTTTGTCAAGATCACGTTGAGCCAGCGTAAATTTTACCTCTAAGCCATTACTTTGCTGCTTACTAGTCTCTGCTGCCTTTGCAAGAGTTGCTTTTAGCTCTTCCATGCGTTGATTCAGTCTATCAAGTTCCTCGGAAAAATTACGTCGAAAAAATAAAGCCATCTAAAATCTCCTCTAGTCGAATTATTAATGCATGGCCATAGGAATGCACATTAAAAAAGTCATGGCATAAAACACGGCTTTTTTAAATGCGTGACGCCCTTTTATTACTATTGCCATTAGTGTTAATGCAATAATCCCGGGATAGGTTAACTCAAGGATTGGGGCTAAAAAGGCGGCAATTCCTCTAAAATCCAGCAGAGAAATGATAAAAGATAAACCAGTTGTAAACAATAAGATCAAGTAAAACTTTTTGTCTTCAAGTTTTAAAAGCGAGCAAAGATAGCGCGCATAAAGATTATTTAGTGCGACTGCAGTAGTTAAACAGGAAAAAAACATCGCTATTCCCATAAAGAAGGTGGCGTAATTGCCCATCGCTTGTTTAGCAATGCTAGGTAACATCAGTTCTGGCTTAATTCCGGCAATTAATGGCGAATAATGTGAGCCTAAAAAAACAAATCCTAAATAAATAAGAGCCAATAACGAGGCACCAAGGATGCTGGGTTTAATGGCAAAGAGAAGTACTTGGCGAGCTGATGCATTCGGTAAAGATTGTTGAATTTGTGTGAAAATAAGTGCTGAGAAGAAAAATGCCGCGAAAAGATCCATGGTTTGATAACCTGTAATAAATCCATAATTAAAGGCTTGCTTGCCAGAGATTGACTCTGTGGCAGAGGGGGCTTTAAAAATAGCAATTACGATTAAAACGCTTAACGTGATGAGCAAAATGGGACTCATCCATTTGCCCAGGATTTTAACCATGACTTTGTCATTAAGACATAGGAAAAAAGTAATCACACAAAATAAAAGACTAAAATGGATGAGTTTAATTTGCGGTAAAAGATAGTTGAAACTTCCATAAGCAACTGTGATGCAGCGCGGTACTACCCCAAAAGATCCCAACAGCGATAACATAAAAAGAGGCAGTAAAAATGCTGCAACTTTACCTGCTTCTCCAAAGAATGCTTGATAATTACCTTGATATAATTTAATAACAAAAAGTCCGGTCAAGGGTAATAAAATGCCCGTTAACAGAAGACCAATGAAGCCTACCATCCAATGATTTCCAGCAGCCTCGCCAATTTGCAAGGGGAAAACTAAGTTCCCTGAACCAAAAAACATGGCGAAAATTGCAAAACCATAAATAAAAATGGATTTATATTGTTGCATAATCAAGTTCCTAAATTTGTTAGCGATGATGTTAAGTGTGATTGGGGGAAATTAGATGGCCGCGGGGGCCACATTGATTACGCTAACGACAGATGAAATCAAGGTAAGAAACAAACTTTCAGGTTTTTCTTTAAGTTGAAATGATAATAAAAAAGCAGAGGAAAGTTTCATTTCTAGCTAGTGTGCCTATTTATATTACAAACAAATTCCTTTATACACAGATTATGAGTGCTTTGCAATTGGTAGTCAAAAAATAAATTGCATTCAGTATGAATCCAGTGATGGGTGTTCACAAAGATGTTAGGATTGAAGCGACTTTGCGAGCAACGCGAAGCAATCCAATAGGTGCTTCTGGTAATTGGGAGTGTCTCATCAAAAAGAGCAAATTCCTTACAAAGAGTATATTAAAATCAAATTGTAAAAAATCTAATCTTTGGGGGGATTGTGTTATACTTACGCCCCTGAATTGATAAGTAATCATGTAGGTGAACTATGTTTCGATTAAAATGGTTGAAGAAAGAAAAGACGAAAACGAATGAAGTAATTACTACGGAAGTCGCAACCACTAACCCTGGGGAGACTCGTCCCAAAATAGCGAGACGCTCAATGAGTACACCTGATCTTCAACTTCAAAGAGCTGATGCTCAAAAGCAAGTTAAAGCAGAACAAGAAAAGAAAAAAGAAGGCTTTTTTTCTGGGTTGCGCAAGAGAACAACGACAACAATAATAACAAAGCCAAGTAATTTAACCCAAAGCGAACCAAGATCACGAAGAAGCAATACTCTTTTCGCCAGCCAAATGAATGAAGGCTCCAAGGATAGTGCTGAAATTAATACATTTCTTGTGGCTGTCAAAAAAAGTTGTCCAAGCACATGTAAAACAGAGGGAGGATATTTTAAAGATTTAGATGGGGAGAATATTAAAGTTTTAAATAAGGTCGCTCAATTAGGGAGTTTTTCGGAAAATGTTGAATTTTTGATTCAATTTAATACCTACATGGAGGGAAATATGACCGCAAAGGAGCTCTATTCTTTCCTGGATGGCTTAAACCTTGATGACTGTCAATACCACAAATATTTAATCAAGTGCAAAGAAAACGATCAATTAGATAATATGGATAATGCAGCAGAAGTAAAGCAGGCCTACCAGGAAGTTGCTGATACAATTCAAGGTATGCTCTTTTTCAATCTACATTCCAAGAGTTCTACTATTCGAGATGCATTATGGGCATCAAAGGGGCTTGATTACTAATTCCACGACGAGGTAAATCTGGATGCTATTTATTAATTATCTGAATAGCATCATCTCTATCTGCAGCAAGAATTTCCATGAGGTAGCGATGTAACACGGCAGCTTCTGAGGCTAAACCTATTAGCTGCTCGTTTTCATCAAGCACGGCAATTTCCCCCGCGGAGTTTTCTCCAAGTTTTTCAACATAATTAATCAACGGTTCATTTTTACGCACACAGAACTTAGGTTTCCTGGCCAAGTTACACAGGGGTAAAACCGGTGTGGAATGAAATGTTTCCAGTAGTTCATTGCAGCTTATTAAGCCCGCAAAACGTCTTCCTCTTTCTTCGAGTGCAATAACATTCAAATCAGTTGCGGTTGTTATTGCTAGGGCGGAGTCGATAGAGGTTTCCAGAGATACGCGCGGTGGATTGTTAAGTTGTAAATCACCAAACGTTAATTCTCTCAAACGGCCAATATCTCGAGGACCTAAAAGATCATTGCCGCGAATATGAAAACGCCAGGTTGAGAACGAATAACCAAACCAGTAGCGGGTTAAATGACTGGCAATAATGACAGTGATTGCCGTAGTCACTACACCCGTTTGCAACCCAGCAGTTTCAACCATCAATAAAACAATAGCAATGGGGGTTCCAATAATCGATGTGGCTACACCGGCCATACCAGCAACAACTGCCAAGTCCAGAGGAATTGTCGGACCAAAAATAGGAACTAATAACAGTCCATGAACTAAATATCCTAACGTGGCTCCAAGAAACAAGGATGCTGAGAACAATCCTCCACGAAATCCAGAGCCCACACAGGCTACTGACGCGGCAATTTTTGCCAGTAAAAGAACCAGCATTCCCCCTAATATATTACTGCCCGAAAGAATTTCGTTAATGCTATGATGTCCTGGCCCCATCACTTCAGGCACACGCAGCGAAATTAAACCAAGAAGTAATCCGCCGACAACCGGTTTTACAATGGTAGGCGCATGAACAGAAGAGAGAAATTTTTCAAAACTGGTTGTTCCGCGCATGACCGCAATACCAATAAGTGCTGCTGCGATCCCAGTGATAATGGCTAGGGGAAAATGCCATAGTGCGGGAGGACCTATATCGCTGGCTAGAAAAATAGGTTGGTAGCCGATGAGAATATAAATAATATGACTACTCATCGCGCTGGCCAGTAAAGTCGGTAATAAAGCACGCATCGCATAACCACCTACGACCAACTCTAACGCATAAAAAGTTCCAGCAAGAGGCGCTCCAAAAATTGCAGCAATCCCAGCTCCCGTGCCGCAGGAAACAAGAATTCTTAAATCACGTCGCTCGAGTTTTAATCGTTGGCCAATAAAGCTCAAACAACCAGCACCAAGCTGGGTCATGGCCGCTTCAAAGCCCACTGAACCTCCAATGGTGATAGAAACAACAGATAGGCCGACCAGTATCAAGCTATCACCTAATGACATTTTACCGCCTTCCAGAGCATTGGCTTCAACAGGGTCAACGATTGCTAAACGCTTGAAACGGCCTGCAGTCAATAATAGCCATCCCAGAAATACGCCGCCTATAAGAGTTACTAACATAATACGCCAAGACGGAACGGTAGCTGGACTATACAAATCAACATTGGTACCAAATAATATCGTTTGGATGAAACCGACACTCAAACGAATACCGGCAACGGCCGCCCCAATAAATAATCCACCAAAGGCTGCCAACGCCAATATTTTGCTATTAGCAAAATCCTTAGACGGCGATTCAGAGGAAAGAACTTTAGAACGAGAAGTCATGCAATCCAGCCCATTATTAACAATTATCCTTACTAGTTGTTCTAATCACGGTTTAAGGATATACCCAGGTCTCAATTAATAAAAGTTTTATGAGGTTTTTTAAAAGCTTGCTGGTTACTACCGTGAATTGTCGTCCCCCCTAGGTGCAAACTCTGTCGCTTATGTGCACACATGGGAGGATGTTCGAATTAAATTCGTATTCTAATAAGTTCATGCATTACATTTATACGAAAAATAATACACTTGATTCAGACCTTCCCTGGATACCTCGGACAAGCCGAGGCAGGTAGGTGGTAGAGGCCTGTTTGCTGAGGGCTCTAAAAGAGTGTCGAGGCGGGTAGATGAAGTCTGTTTGTTGGGGGTTCTAAAAGGGGCCGAGGGACGTAGGTGCTAGAGGCCTGCTTATTAAACAGACTTCAGGGCCAGCTTTTATAGGAACCTCATAAAGTTTGAGCGGTGACGCTACACTAGTCTACCTGCCTCGGCTTGTCCGAGGTATCTAGGACGGGCCTGAGACCATATTACGTTTACTAAAAAGTTAAACAAATGTACAATTGGTTATATTTTATCCCTTTAGAAATGAAATGAAACGATATTTTTTCAAACCGGCCAAACGAAAACTCAAATATTCAGAGTATTTGGACGAAATACTTATTCTCGCAAGACGTATTGGAGAAGTTTCCCCGGGTAAACAACTTTATTCTAGTGCTCAATTTGAGTTGGCACTTGTTTCTTTCGGTGATTTAAAAGCGCTAAAAAAAGAAATGGCTCCAGATATTGAGGTGGAATTCCCTGAATTAAAATCCGATTGGTTAGCTGGCTTTGATTGGCTAGACTTGGCGGTCAGTTATCATGATGAAGATGCAATTTCCTATTTTCAGGAAAGGTTGGAAAATAAAAATTTTTCTAAGATTTACAAGCAATATAAAGAAAACTGTCGGCCCGACTGTGCCTTACAGCGCTATGAATTAAATATACCGCAACTAAATTCATAATATTTTTCGCTAGGGATAGTGAATAATATTATGAAAAAATGCACTCATTGAACCTTTATTACGATAGCCATGCGGTTGATGGGCGTCAAAACGCAAGCCTTCTCCACATCGCAAACAGTGCCAGACTTGGTTAATTAAGACCTCCATGTCACCGCCAATAACAATAACATGTTCAATAACCCCGGGCTCATGAGGGGACGATAGTTGTTCGCAACCTGGTAATAATTCAATGACAAACATTTCAAAGCCTAATTGTTCGTCAAAGGGAAATAATGCATTAATGCGAATTTGCTCCTCATTTGATTGAGGGTTCAATTGAGATGCAGAGCGATCGATCAATGTTTCCGAGTTTAGCGTTGATTCTGCTAAAAACGTTGAAAAAGACACTTGAAAACCGGTAGCTATTTTCCACAAAATAGCCACAGTAGGACTAGATTCTTCCCGCTCAATTTGGCCTAGCATGGCTTTGCTAACGCCAGTTTTCTGGGCGGTTTTATCAAGACTCCAGCCTCGTTGTTGTCGTAATGCTTTTAACGTTTTAGCAATATGTCCCGACATTGACTGCATTCGGTAAATCTCCAGTTGTGCGTTATAGCGCACGATGATACAATGTGCGTTATGACGCACAACTTGCCTGTCATTGTAGCATAAAATTAATCGTTACTTTTTGATGTAGGATACTTATGTTTAAACATTTTTCTTTCTCAGCGCTGACAGCCGGCCTAGTGGCAGTTATGGTTGGATATACCAGCACGGCGGTAATAATTTTTCAGGCCGCAGCGGCAGCAGGTGCAAATGCTGCAGAGGTGAGCTCCTGGTTGTTAGCACTTGGAGTCGGTATGGGGCTGACTTGTATCGGCCTTTCTGTCTATTTTCGCATGCCCATTTTAACGGCTTGGTCAACACCGGGCGCTGCTTTATTGGTAACCAGTCTATCGGGGGTGTCGATGGCTCAGGCGATAGGGGCTTTTATTTTTTCAGGTTTACTCATCTTGTTATCCGGAGTAACAGGGTGGTTTGAAAAAGTGATGGCTTATGTTCCTCGAGCTCTAACTTCTGCCATGCTTGCCGGTATTTTGCTGCATTTTGGTATGAATGTTTTTGTCGCGATGCAAGATCAATTTTTGTTAGTCTGTGTAATGTTTATTGTTTATTTGTTAGGAAAGCGGCTATTTCCGCGCTATGTCATCCTGTGGGTGCTTTTATTAGGAGCTCTTATTGCTAACATGGAGGGACTGTTTCATTTCAATAACTTTCATTTTGTGTTATCTAAACCTGTTTTTACCTCGCCTGAATTTTCCTGGTCTGTTCTAATTAGTGTCGGTATTCCGTTATTTATTGTTACGATGGCATCACAAAATATTCCGGGTGTTGCGGTTATCCATGCTGCGGGCTATAAACCACCCATCTCCTCATTAATTAGCTGGACTGGATTAACCACACTGTTGCTAGCTCCTTGGGGTGGGTTTGCATTCAATTTGGCGGCAATTTCCGCGGCAATTTGTATGGGAGAAGAGGTTCATCCTGTGCCTGAAAAGCGCTATCTTGCTGGAGTGTATGCGGGTTTATTTTATCTAATCACAGGAATTTTTGGAGCAACTGTGGTGGCTTTATTCTCTGCCTTTCCAAAGGAATTGATTCTTGCCGTCACAGGTTTAGCGCTATTAACACCTATTGCGAATAGTTTAAAAGCAGTTGTTGATGATGAAAAACAAAGGGATGCTGCTTTAATTACCTTTTTAGTATCTGCCTCTGGTATTTCTTTGTTTGGAATTGGAGCTGCATTTTGGGGACTGGTTTCAGGTGTACTATCATTAACGTTATTAAACTATCGTAAATATCGTATTGAAAATGCTTAATATTCTAAAGAAACGACGGCACTTTTTTTTAAATGCTGAACAGTCGCCAACCCATTTTAACTTGTCGCGTTATTTGCAAGCACAGGGTTGGCATTATAGTCGTTTCAATTGGCAAGCAAGTTTCAGTGATAAGAATTTACAATTCAATAGTGAGGCCGCACAATGTTTGGAATATAAGCATTTGCTGGCACAATTAATCGCTCACTATTGTCCAGAGGTGATGCCACTAACTTATTGTATTAACGACGAAAATTGGCCCGTTATTTTGGCGCAAATCGCCGATAAGCATTATAACCATTCTGAGGAGGAGCTCGTTTGGATTTTAAAACCTGCTTTGCTGAATAATGGTGAAGCCATCAAAATTTTTCAGAATCTTGCTGACTTGGAGAGTCATTTTCTGCGAAGTGATAGATTTGGAGGCGAGCATGTGTTGCAACGCTACATTAACAACCCTCATTTACTAAGACCGCCTCAAGGGCATAAATATAGCATTCGTATGTTCGTTATTCTTACTAACTATGCAGGTGTTTATCTTTATCCCCAAGGCTATTTTAATGTGGCAATGCATCCTTTTAAGAAAAATAAGTTTGTTGATTTACGCCCACATCTAACCAATGAACATTTGCATCATGATGAGGAGAATGTCATTCAAATACCCGCCTGGCGTTTTGATTTTTTTGGCGCACTGTATCCTTCTATTAAGCAAATTATTACTGTTACGATAAAAGCCCTACAGCATCAATATTCGCAAGCATTTGTCGTTGACAAAGAGAAAGCTCTGGCAATCTTTGGTTTTGATTTCATAGTTGATAATGACCAACGCGTCTGGTTATTGGAGGCAAATCACGGGCCTTGCTTCCCAGTGGATGATAATCATCCTCTGCAAAAATATTTGTATAATGAGTTTTGGCAAGCATTTATCAAAACGTTTGTGTTGCCTATCGCATCTCCTGGGCAAGCCTTTGAAACTGAGCAATGTTTTGAAAAGATAAGTATCAGCTAAAAAAAGGGCGTAAGCGTTTGGCTGAAGCACGTTGCTCGAGTTCCTCTGAACTTTTAGCGGGAAAATGACCTAACGAGTAGTTAGGTGATGGCTGGTAAAGTGATGGCATCAGATTCAAGACCTGTTCAGCCTGCTTTAAAAGTTGAGATAAATTAGGCTCAATGTTCTGATTTTTATTCACTTTTTGATAAATTAGCTGTGATTGTCCAAGTCCATGTATGATTGCCTGATAAAATTGCGAAATTGGGCCTCGTAGAGCGGCAATGTGATCGCGCACAGGACCTAGCGCTTCTAATTTCACTAATTGTTTGATACTCGAGTCTAATTTATTAATTAGATTCATAAAAAGCTCTTGCTTTAAAATAAGTTTTTTTAGGCTTTTGATAACTCTATTCGGTGTAGTCGTTTTATTCTGCATATCAAGATGAGGATGATGTTGCACATCATGCTGCTGGCGTCGAGCAATTTTTAATAGTGCTTCCACCAATTGAGACAAGGCATGCAGAATGTGTTTTAAGTCATCACTTCCCAAAGCATAAGCCATGCGCTCCAGATTCACCGTTGCTGAGTGTCCAGGCTGAATTCCCAGGATATAAAGTAGATGATGATCAAGATTAAGCAAAGCAACAAGCGCATCCTCGCAATTTAAACGATATTGAAGAACCAATTGCAAACTTTGAGCAAGCTCATCAAATGAGGTTTCCCCGCTTTGCGAGTCGTTAAGAATGTCATCTGTAATTTGCTGACAGATTTGCAGCGATTGTCGAGCTTGGTCAATAAGGCTATTGGCTACATCAAAATTTTCAGGACTCATGGTATGTGTCGGAAAATAATCATGAGATTATTATACAATGTTTACTGAGATTATTGATTAATAAAAAGAGATTAGTTTTAGACTAAGCTCTTTTTAAAATTTATGGATTATTATTTTTAATTCTTGATTAAGATCTTGAGATTTACTACAGCATCAGAGGATTTAATTGTAAAAAAGCCTTTGTGGTTGGAAGTTCCCAGCGTTGCTACATAAGCTACCCTTGAGGTAACAGCATTAGCAGACGTTTGGCTAGATTCGCCAAATAATCCCCTAATCTAAATGAATTCAGCAAACATAGACTGGTTAAGTCACACGGATTCAAATTATTGATGTCAACTAAAGCTGCTGCCACGCTAGGCTTTAATCGTCATTAGGCCAGCCATTAATTTTTATATCTAAATGACTTAACAAGGCAATGACATCCGGGAATGAAAAACTTGCTTTGGTTACTGTATTAGATTGAATATCAATATTGTAATTGATGGAATGCGTGAAATCCGTGTGTTTTAAATTGGTGTGCATAAAGAGGCTATTTTGTAAGTCCGTCCCTACAAAACTTGCATGACTTAAGTTAGCTTCTCTAAAATCGACATCATGAGCTTTACAGCCTTCTATAATTAAATCAGCAAGTGTGAGCCCAAAAAAATTAGAATGACTGAGGTTGCTTTCATAAAAGTAGAGTGGGCTTGCGAGTTTTACTAATGGCCAGCTTAATTCTGTCCAATTGATTCCCACAAGTTTAGAGTGCTTAAATGCAACCTCTGAAAATTTACATCCGGGAAATTTTGATAGGGTGAGATCACAGGACTCGAAATCACAGTCTGTAAATTTTACTTTGCTAAACGTCACTCCAAGAAATTTGCATTTTTTGAATTGACAGTTCTGAAACTCGATGTTTTCAACTTGAGTTTCCTCAAATATTAATTGGTTGAAGGTTTCCTCAAAATAGCTATTAAGATTAAATGCAGTCATCATAAACTCAAAAAATAAGATCCCAACTCTATTAAATATCGAGAACTTTAAGCGTCACAATTTTAACATTTTCACGCGAATTAATACCACTTCAATCAATCACATGAGAGGGTTTAGGATTCTTAAACTCACCCCTGGATGCCAGCTAAGCTGTCATCCAGAGTGATGCTGATTCCGTGTGGAGGAGGTTATATTTTAAACTGCTCAACAGGTGGTTCATTAATTTCCGATTGATTAGAAACTTGCAGAAACTTAGCAATATCTTCTCTCTTAGCAGTATATGAGCGAGTTAATTTTTCATATAGGTCTGAATTATGTTTCGTTAGTTTACCATTTTTTACGCTACATACACGAACGAAGTCAGGTTTACCGGTTTCAGTCTGCTTATTACAAATTAACTCATATTCAACAGGGTACTTTGTATCATTATGAGTGCATACCTTAATAATTCTAACCTCACGAGTATTTTGACCGGTATTGGCTGTCGAAAGGGCATTGTCAAATGTACTATTATCATCTGTTACCGTAATTTTTTCCCGTTGACATAAGCGTACCACAGCATTTTCTGGTATCTCAGGAGCAACTTCAATAATTCTAATATTTCTACCTGCGTAATCCTTATCGATCGTTTTACTAAATCGAAAATTATCTACATAAGCTCCTGTAACGAATAAATTTTTGATATTAGCCGAACTAATCGTATCCTTTAAAATTGCCGCCTCAAAGTGATAATCAGAGCGAGTGACTTGAACTTCTTTACTTTGCTGAATCATAAAATCGTTTAGAGCATCTACACTGAATTCAACTAAAGATTTATCTTGTAGTCTAAAAACAGAATTCGTATAGGTAGTTTTTCCACTGCCATAAGGTCCTATTACAACTAAGGCATTCAACAGATTTTCAGTAGGCATTAGCGCAGCGATTTCAGCACTCACCTGATTTAAAGTACTTGCATAATTTTCCATTATTGTCTTATGCTGATTTCGCCTTGCAGCGACATACAAGCGATCTAATCTAGCATGTATATCATCATCCATCTCAGCTGTAGTAGCCCATTTAGTTACTCTATAAGTGCCATTTCCTTGTGGTTCTAATGCTGCTTCAAATGGATATGGCCAACCCTTTCTTCCTTTTTCTTCTTGCGCTTTTATCTGCTTTAACATGTCCTGAGAAATAATGTCATCTTTATCAAAGGCTATCGTTCCTTTATAAATACCCATCATTTGTTCATCATAGGCATCTTTATTCGGTGCTTTCCACAATTTTGAATAAACCAGCCAATGAGTTAGAAGCGGTACAGGACTTTTGGAGTAAAAATAATGTTTCTCAAAACGCGAATCTTCATACATTTTTTTATAAGCATTTGCCGCCTTCTCTCTTAATGAAAGCGTATTGGTACTACTCCCATTTTCAACTACAGTTGCTAGTAACAGGTATAACATGGGATTGGAGGTAATCAAGGTTTCATTAACTTTTGCACCGTTCACATAATTAAAATCATCGATGTAATCAATTAATAAATTATTCAACAATTCTATTGTTTTATTGGTTTGAAAAATTCTGTCATGAATCAAGGCATCAATTAAGTCTTGTATCTGCTGTGCTTTGAAAATCTTTTCTAACTCTGTTTTAACCAACATAATTTCCACCAAACAAAATAAGTAGGAATAGGCTAATCAATTGATCGATTTTAATACAACTAAAAACACTCTTTTTTTTATTCCATTTTGGAATAGGGTTGATAATTAATGATTCTCACCCGAATTAATACCACTTCAATTAATAACATTTTTAGATAGCATTAATCCTGGTGAGAATATTGAACGAGGAAATTAAGAAACCTTGATTGGTTTTAAATTTATCCCACAAGTGATAGTTGCTCGCATGGAGCGTTTTCAAGTTCAGTAATATAAGTTGAGAGCATATCAACAATAGTTTTTTCTGTAGCCCCTTTTATTTTAATATCAAATATCATGCCTATGTTTCGTCGCGTATAATGATCAAGTTTAAAATTAGCACCAAATGTTGATAATATTGTTTGAGCCTCAGTGGTTATAAAAGTAACTTGTTCAATGCAGATGGACTCTATTTCTTCCACAGAGCGAGAATCAACGCCTAAAGTTTGCCGAGTTGTTTCATCCCCAATAGCTTGGATCTCCCTGTTTTTTCGCTGGAGTAAGCCATTAGCGTACTTGCAATAGAGGTGAACTAAAAATAAATCAACATAATCACCATACAAACTCTTTAGAGGATCCAATTCAATTTTAATCTCGTTTAATTTTTTTTTGCAGGACGGGAGATCGTCTTCGTTTGAATGCGTTTCAATTTTATCGGCTATCTTTACTAACAGGGCGCAAAGATTATTTTTGTTGATCGCCTTTTGTAGAAGGCTATCGTATTCGCTTGTTAGTTTATCGAGTGAAGCCATCTTTGTTGGGGTGAGTGCATTTATACTAAATATACCTGCTAGAGCAAATTGGGCGGCTTCTGCACTAAACTGAACCTGAAGCTCTTTTTCAAGCGCACTTATTTCAGTCGATAATTTTTGTGCTTTCTCAAAATAATAATACCCTTCGTATAGAGAACTAAAAGCAAAATTCTGTACCCTGGGAATAAATATCACAAAGTTATGGTGATAAGAATAATACTGTATCCCTTTTGGAGACATGATGATGTCTCTAAAGCGCTTACTAGTCTCACTTAATCTTAAAATATCTTTTAATGATAGGTTTTTACTGATGCTTAAAATTAGATCGTCATTAAGAACTTGCATATTTAATTCCTGGCTCTTGTAAAATGACGACTTTATCACACCATTAGCTCAATAAATACAAATATTGGTCAGAATGCTTTTAAATTAACTCAATCCGTTGTTCTAATTGTAAAATTGCGCACAAAAACACAGACCCCAAAAGTTTAGGGTTCCTAAATTTTTGGACATGGCAGACTAAGATTTTTTGTGTCTTCTAATGTTTCTTAAATTTTTCTCTACCTTGAGATTTCTTTAGGTGAGAAGTCGATTTTTTTACCGTTGATTTATCAGAATCCACCGCAAAATTTGCTATTTCCATGAGTGCCTGCTGAGGACTGAAACTTGCAGTGGCAAGCATGGGGTCCAACAGCGGCTTAGTGATGTCAATTGCTGCTTTTGTAGGAGCCATGGTTAATTTTGTTGGATCTAACAATGCTTTTAAAGTTCTTGCCGTGTCCAAGGTTGATTTTGAGGAATTTTTAACTGACTCGGTAATGGGACGTAGGGTTTGTTCAAAGATTGCAAACGATTGTTGAAAATAATTAAGTGCTCTATGGCCATTTTCTATGGCAAGGTTCACTTGTTTTTCAATAAATTCTTCAGGACTTTTGATAGTAGCCAAATCTTCAGCTTTAATAAATTTAAAGTTTTTTAACGTTGTCAGATTCAGTTCGAGCATTTCAAGAAATGGTTTTTGCATATGCTTTGCTATTTCACTCCATTGCTCTAAATACCGCTGATTCATACCCCCCTCCCTGCTATGCAAATGAAGTATCTTATCTTTTAAGTTTAGGACTTAAGCTGCGAATTAGCAAAGTGCATCGCCATTTGATTGATGGCGATGCGAATCTCACGATATCAGGCTTTGATTGAAATCAAACCACTAAACTTTTTGCAACCACTTCACGCAAGTCTCTTGACAGCTCAAGTGAAGCCAATTGTCTGAGTTCTTGTTTGATTAGCTCTTGTCGTTTTAAATCATAGCGACGCCAACGAGTAAAAGGAGTGGCGAGTCTTGCAGTAATTTGTGGATTTATTTTGTCGAGCTTAACTATCATCTCTGTCAAGAAAGCATAGCCACTACCATCTTTGGCATGGAAGTTTCGTGGATTGCTTTGACAAAAAGCGCCAATTAATGCTCTTACTTTATTAGGATTTTTTATATTAAACGCAGGGTGTTTTAACAGCGTTTTAACTCGCGCTAAGGTATCGGGCAACTCACTGCTTGCCTGAATTGCAAACCATTTATCCAAGACCAACTCATCTTGAGACCATTGTTGATAGAAACTATCAATAGACTGTTCTCTGAACGACTCTTGAGTACAATTGTTTAATAAGGCAAAACTCGCCATCTGGTCAGTCATGGTTCGGGACTTGATAAATTGCTGTCGGCATACACTTAAACTACGTTTTTCATCCGCCTTCATCATTAACCATAAACAGATATTTCTTAATTGTCTTTGGCCATAGGCTTGTGCATTCATAGCATGACTTTCAATTTGCCATAAGCGTTGATAGGTAGAAGAAGCCTCTTCAATTAAATACATGCCTAATGTTTTACGGAAATAATCACGTGCAGCCTCAACGTTATCAACATCCACCCCAGTTAAACTCGCAGCAACCTCCTCAAATGAGGGGGGGGTTAGAATTTCTGCTCGCAATGCATTATCCAGTGACTCATCTAACAAAACATGACGATAGGCAGCAAGCAATGCATCAGGAATACCCCACTCTTGCTGAGGGGAGTTGAAATAAGTTTGTATGCAGTTTAATGCTAATCGCTGAGCTGCATCCCATTTTGCAAAACCATCTGTTTCAAAACGCAGTAACGCCAATAGCTCTTTTTCACTGGCCTGAGAATATAATTTAATTGGCGCTGAAAAATCGCGTAACAAAGAAACAATAGGCTCGCCTTTTAATCCTGTAAAGCTAAACGTCTGTTCTGCTTCACGCAGTTCTAAAACATCTTTTTCGATAGCTAATTTCTGACCATTTGCGTCAAATAACGCGACGCGAATCGGAATATGAAAAGGTTTTTTATCCGTGCACTCTGGAGTAGCTGGACATGATTGGGTCATGGTAATGGTCAAGGTGTCACCCCTAAAGTGCTTGGAAACCCTCACCTCGGGTGTTCCTGCCTGACTATACCAGCGTTTAAATTGGGTTAAATCAACCTGATTAGCATCTTCCATCGCGGCCACAAAGTCATCAATTGTTACCGCCTGACCATCATGTCTTTCAAAGTACAAATCCATTCCGCGGCGAAATCCATCTTTGCCTAACAAAGTCTGCTGCATACGGATAACTTCAGCGCCTTTGTTGTAGACCGTAGCCGTATAGAAGTTATTAATTTCTTGATAGGATTCAGGGCGAACTGGATGCGCCATGGTACCCGCATCCTCGGGGAACTGGGTGCTGCGTAACGTTTTCACATCTTGAATACGGTTAACATCGCGAGAATTCATATCTCGAGAAAACTCTTGATCACGAAATACAGTCAGGCCTTCTTTGAGGCTTAGTTGGAACCAATCACGGCAAGTGACGCGATTTCCTGTCCAATTGTGAAAGTACTCATGGCCAACAACGCCTTCAATATCGGCAAAATCTTGATCGGTTGCCGTATCGGAACGTGCCAAAATGTATTTTGAATTAAAAATATTTAATCCTTTGTTTTCCATCGCCCCCATATTGAAATCACTAACTGC
Source organism: Legionella hackeliae (assembly GCF_000953655.1). Classification (NCBI taxonomy): domain Bacteria; kingdom Pseudomonadati; phylum Pseudomonadota; class Gammaproteobacteria; order Legionellales; family Legionellaceae; genus Legionella; species Legionella hackeliae. The sequence goes on along the minus strand of NZ_LN681225.1, from coordinate 3,199,077 downwards.
AACAATCATAAAGATTGCTAAATCATATTCGCGTCCATACATCTCTTCATCCCAACGCATCGCACGCTTTAAAGACGCCATCGCATGCTCACATTTATCTTCATTCCCAGGTTCTACATACACATGCAAGTCAACATGCTTACCCGAACGAGTTTGGAATGTGTCTGAAATGTGCGCTAAATCACCTGCCACTAATGCAAAAAGATAAGAGGGCTTTTTGAAAGGATCTTGCCATTTCACCCAGTGACGTCCTGCGGGTAGATCACCAGAATCAATTAAATTACCATTGGAAAGTAAAACAGGGTATTTCTCTTTGTCTGCGGTAATAGTGGTGGTAAAGGGTGCTAATACATCGGGTCTATCCGGGAAAAAAGTAATACGTCTAAAACCCTCGGCTTCACATTGGGTACAAAAAAGGTGGTTAGAACGATAAAGGCCAGATAGCTGAGTATTTTCCTGTGGGCGTATGCGTGTAACTATCTTCAAAGTCAACTCATCAGGGCAATTTTTAATCAGTAGATCTCCCTCACGCAACTCATAGTCAGACTCAGTCAATTGCCGGCTATTTATATGAATACTAACCAGTTCTAACTCATCCCCATACAAGTGCAGCCCTCCTTGATGCTGACGCTTCAATTCCAATTGGCTAGTGACAAGAGCATGGTCATCATAGAGATCAAAATTAAGATCAACATTTTTTACTGTAAAAACAGGTGGTTGGTAATTTTTTAAATAAATAGTAGTGTCTGGCATGGAGTTTGCTCCTGTTCTTGCTATAGACCAAAAAATATTAAAATAATAGTTTGAATTTTTTATTAAATTTGTCTGACTAAGGCTATACTAAATTTAAGTAGTGTCTCGCTTTTACAGGCGAAATGCAAAAAAATTGAAGTTAGAAAAAAAGCTGAGCTATTTTCCCAAATTAGGCAGGGATAAGTAAAAGGGGATTGACTTATGAATACAAATGATTTTTTAACTGGCTATACTCAACGCTTTGTGGATAACAAAGAGGAGGAGCTGACCCTCAATGAATACCTCGAATTATGTCGCACAGACCCTTCTGCCTACGCTAACCCAGCCGAACGCTTGTTGATGGCTATTGGTGAGCCTGAACGCATTGATACACGCCACGATCCAATTTTATCGCGTCTTTTTTCAAATAAGGTTATTCATCAATATCCTGTATTTAAAGAATTTTTTGGAATGGAAGAACCTATTGAGCAAATTGTAGGCTTCCTGAGACACTCCGCTCAAGGCTTGGAAGAAACGAAACAGGTTCTTTATCTTTTAGGGCCAGTAGGGGGCGGTAAATCATCCTTGGCTGAAAAATTAAAAGATTTGATGCAGAAAGTTCCTTTTTACGCCATTAAAGGCTCACCCGTCTTTGATTCCCCACTTTCTCTGTTTGACCCGGAAGAAGATGGTGAATTACTTTTTGAGCGCTTTGGTATTCCACCGCGACATTTACGTTATGTCATGTCTCCCTGGGCTGTTAAACGCCTTCAAGAATACAATGGGGATATTAGCCAGTTTAAAGTTATTAAAGTAAAACCTTCTCGCTTAAAACAAATTGCCATTGCGAAAACTGAACCTGGTGATGAAAATAACCAGGATATTTCCTCTCTGGTCGGTAAGGTAGATATCCGTAAGTTAGAGGAGTTTTCTCAAGATGATCCTGATGCTTATAGTTATTCAGGGGGCTTGTGCCGCGCTAACCGCGGTTTATTGGAGTTCGTGGAGATGTTTAAAGCACCTATTAAAGTGCTTCATCCGTTGTTAACCGCAACCCAGGAAGGAAATTACAATGCCACAGAGGGATTATCCGCAATCCCCTTCGAAGGTATTATCCTTGCTCATTCTAACGAAGCTGAGTGGCAGACATTCCGCAATAACAAAAACAATGAGGCATTTATTGACCGTATTAATATTGTCAAAGTACCTTATTGCTTACGAGTCTCTGAAGAGTTAAGAATTTATAAAAAGCTCGTAGACCACAGTTCTCTTAAAGATGCCCCTTGTGCACCGGGGACATTAGATATGCTCGCTCAATTTTCTGTGTTAACTCGCTTAAAAGAGCCACAAAATTCAAGCATTTATTCAAAGATGCGCGTTTATAATGGCGAAAGCTTAAAAGACACTGATCCTAAAGCAAAATCTTATCAGGAATATCGAGATTTTGCCGGAGTGGACGAAGGTATGAGTGGTATATCAACCCGTTTTGCCTTTAAGATTTTGTCCAAAGTATTTAATTTCGATCACACTGAGATTGCTGCTAACCCTGTGCACTTGCTCTATGTTCTTGAACGTCAAATTGAACAAGAACAATTTCCTCAAGAGCTTCATGAAAAATATTTAACGTTCATGAAAGAATATTTAACACCAAAATACGTTGAATTTATTGGCAAAGAGATTCAAACAGCTTATCTCGAATCGTATTCTGAATACGGACAAAATATTTTTGACAGATATATTACTTATGCCGATTTTTGGATTCAAGATCAGGACTATCGAGATCCTGATACGGGAGAAATTTTTGATCGTAGTTCCTTAAATCTCGAGCTTGAGAAAATAGAAAAACCAGCTGGAATTTCCAATCCAAAAGATTTTCGTAATGAAGTGGTTAATTTTGTTCTTAGAGCTCGTGCCAATAATCATGGAAAAAATCCGGTATGGAATAGTTATGAGAAGTTAAAAACTGTGATTGAGAAAAAAATGTTTACCAATACAGAGGATTTATTACCAGTAATATCCTTCAATGCCAAAGCGTCTGAAGACGATAAGAAAAAACATGAGGAATTTATTGCGCGCATGGTAGACAAAGGCTATACCCGCAAGCAAGTAAGGTTACTGTGCGAGTGGTATTTGCGAGTCCGCAAATCACAATAACTAAGTGCAGAGCTTATCTTAATAATTAGTCTATCAATTCATTAAGATAAGCGATGAATAAGGATTCTAGTTATGTCGCAAATCATTGATAGACGGCTAAATGCTGGTAAAAAAAGCACAGTAAACCGCCAGCGTTTTTTACGCCGCTACAAGAACCAGATCAAACGTGCCGTTTCTGACGCAGTTGGTAAGCGTAGTATTACGGAAATTGATCAAGGTGAAGAAATCAGTATTCCTTCGCGTGATATCTCTGAGCCGCGCTTTCATCGTGGACAAGGTGGTCGGGTAGAGCGCATTCTGCCCGGTAATGATGAATTCTTAGCGGGCGATAGAATCAAACGTCCTTCAGGTGGTGGTGATGGCGGTGGCGGCGGCGGTCAAGCCAGTGATTCCGGTGAGGGTGAGGATGAGTTTGTCTTTCAATTATCTCGCGAAGAATTTCTAGATCTGTATTTCGAAGATTTGGAATTACCTGATTTAATCAAAAAAGAATTGGCAAGAATGACCACCTACAAAACTATTCGCGCTGGGGTGACTAGTAGTGGTATTCCGACGAATATAAACGTTGTGCGCTCTATGCGTCAGGCGACAGGTCGTCGTATGGCATTAGCCTCACCTTACAAGCGACAGTTACGTCAGGCTGAAGAGGAATTAAGCGAATTAGAAGCCAATCCCAATGCACAAAAAATTGATATTCTTCGCCTGAAACGGGATATTGAATTCCTTAAGAAAAAGATCAAATCAGTTCCCTTCATTGATACCATCGACTTACGATATAACAATCGTGTTCGGGTACCCTCCCCGTCAACGCAAGCCGTTATGTTTTGTGTAATGGATGTTTCCGGCTCGATGGATGAGGCTAAAAAAGACATCGCGAAACGTTTTTTTATCCTGCTTTATCTTTTTTTAACGAAGAATTATGAAAAAATAGAATTAGTCTTCATTCGTCATCATACTTCAGCGAAGGAAGTGAATGAGGAAGAGTTTTTTTACTCCCGTGAAACCGGGGGAACAGTAGTATCCAGCGCGCTCGAGTTATTATCTGCAACGATTGAAGCACGATATCCGCCCTCGGCCTGGAATATTTACGTCGCTCAAGCCTCTGATGGCGATAATTGGAATGCTGACTCTCCTTATTGCCAGGAGTTATTGCAAGAAAAAATTATGCCTTTGCTGCAATATTTTGCCTACATAGAAATTATGCCGCGTCATCATCAAAGTCTTTGGGAAGTTTATCAACAGGTTCGCAATTCCTATCCCAATTTTGCGATGGAAAATATTGATAATGTAGCTGATATTTACCCAGTTTTTCGCGAATTATTCAAAAGGAAAACCACATGAGAAAAAAACCTTTATCCATTGGAGCTGAATGGACCTTTGAGCTTATTCAAGCCTATGATAAAGAAATTGCTCGTTTGGCAAAAGATTTCAAATTAGACACCTATCCCAATCAAATTGAAATCATCTCTGCTGAGCAGATGATGGATGCTTATGCATCGGTGGGCATGCCCATTGGTTATCATCATTGGTCATTTGGAAAACATTTTGTTGGTGTTGAAAAAAGTTATAAACGCGGACAAATGGGATTAGCTTATGAATTAGTCATTAATTCAAATCCTTGTATCTCTTACCTCATGGAAGAAAATACCATGGCAATGCAGGCCCTGGTAATTGCGCATGCTTGCTATGGCCATAATTCTTTCTTTAAAAATAATTATTTATTCAAAATGTGGACGTCAGCAGATGCCATTATTGACTACCTGGTTTTTGCGAGAAATTATATTAGCGAATGTGAGCAACGCTACGGCATTGATGAGGTAGAAGCCATTCTTGATGCGTGTCATTCCCTTATGAATTACGGTGTAGACCGATACAAGCATCCTGCCAGTTTGTCCATTCAAGAAGAAAAAATTCGTCAACAAAATCGCGAGATGTATTTACAATCACAAGTGAATGAATTGTGGCGCACCATTCCTCAAAGCAAACAGGTTGATGAAAATGGATATAAAAAACGTTTCCCTGAAGAACCGCAGGAAAACATTCTCTACTTCATTGAAAAAAACGCGCCTTTATTAAAATCCTGGCAGCGGGAAATCGTGCGCATTGTGAGAAAAATTGCTCAGTATTTTTATCCTCAAGGACAAACTAAAGTCATGAACGAAGGATGGGCCTGCTTTTGGCATTACACCTTACTCAATGCCCTCTATGATGAAAGATTAGTAACCGATGAGTTCATGCTTGAAATTTTGCAAAGTCATACTAATGTGATTATGCAACCCTCATTTAATAGCCCTTATTTCAGCGGGATAAATCCTTACACTCTAGGCTATCACATGATGCAGGATATTAAGCGCATCTGTGAAAATCCTACAAAAGAAGATGAACAATGGTTCCCTTATCTAGCGAATACTGATTGGTTGACAAGCCTGGATACTGCGATGCGAAATTTCAAAGATGAAAGTTTCATTGCGCAATATCTATCACCCAACTTAATACGCGAACTTAAACTGTTTTACATCATAGACGATGACAGGCAACCTGATCTCTATGTCGGCGCTATTCACAACGAACAAGGCTATCAAACTATTCGGGAAGCATTATCCCGGCAATACAATCTGGGTTATCTTGAACCTGATATCCAAATTTACTCTGTTGATATAGAAGGGGACCGGTCCTTAACGTTACGCTACACACAACATCATCGCGTTCCGCTTGGAGACAGTACTGCTGAGGTGTTAAAACATTTATATACCTTATGGAAATTTCCTGTTGCCATACAATCTGTGGATGACACAGGGCAAGTTACTGCTGAATATTTTTGTCCTCAACCTCAGGCAAAAAATCCGCCAAAGGAAACTCATTAATCATGTTTGTTGGGTCAACACGCCCAGCAAACATGATGCATCACCGTCACATAATAGGATTTTGCACCAGAATCAAACGAACTATACTTATAAAGATATCTTAACTTTTTAAGTATTATGAAGAAGTTTTCTCCTAAAGAATTTGACCTCTTAATTCATCAAATTGGTTTACAAACTGATTGGGCTAGCACTCGCTTTTATAATTCAAAAGAAGGAAATGATAGAGGACGGAGATAACACTGGAGCCAGGACCAAACTTCAGGAACTTAATGCAAAAAATCTTCAAATTGGCACTCTCAAAGATATGCTTGCGGTTACGAAGGGTGAAAAACATATGTACAATCAACAGGGTGAGCGAGTGAGTTCCTTCACAGAAGCCGACTTTATTGTCCCTTCGGATAAACAACTGGTTAAGGAAGGTAATGAATTTTACTTATTGGATCAAGGTAAATCTCTCAATGATTCGAATAGAGACACAGCAAAACAAGATTTTTTACGAGCGCAATCAGAAATGACCAGTGTAAAAAATCTTATCGATAGCAATCGTACAATAGAAACAAGTGAAGTCGATAAAAAAATTGCTAATATCGCTCAAAAAATTGAACATTTACAGCAACAAAAATCTTTTGCTGAGAAAAATACCATGGGAACAATCTCAGATACACATGATTCAGACAAAGGCTTAGATCTTAGCTCATTAGCAAGCCAACAGGATAAAACACAAACTGAAACTCAAGATGATTTAGCGACCTATAAACACTAAAAAAACCACCCAACAAAGGGTGGTTTTGGTTTTAAAAACAAACTGTTTAGTCTGTATTATTCACTAGCCAATTCAATTGCGAAAGCAATTCCTAATTTAGCAAAATTAGTCATATGCTCAGGATAGAGTCTGTTCATTGTGTCTTCTTTTGAATGGATGTAGGGGTTGTGATCTTCAAAGCTTGTTTCACATGGAAATGCTGCTGGAATACCTACCTTAGTCCAGGAAGCATGATCGCTACAACCATAACCGCATTTTGAATAACTCACAGGAACTTTGACATAGGTCTGAATCAGATCCACCATAAAATTACTTAGAGTCTTGTCGGTGTAGTCACGGAATACCCACATTGTTTGATCGGTAGGATCATTTCGGAATCCAGTCATATCAAATTGAATCGCTGCTTTCACAGGGATTCCTTTTTCCTGGAAATCTTCTACGACATAGCTTGAACCTACAAGACCTCGCTCTTCAGCAGCATACCAAATAATGTAAATTGGGCGTTTGAATTCCATTTTAGATGCTAAAAGTACACGCGCAATTTCCATAACACTGGAAGAACCACTACCATCATCTCCAGCCCCTGGCATGCGACCATCTAATGTATCCATGTGGGCACCGATAACAATACCAGGCTCTTTCAGATCTTTTCCAATCACGGTCACTAAAGAAGGTTGCTTATACCAGCCAGTTTCTACAAAATAAGTCGTTGTATCTTCCCGACCATTCGCTATAGCCATTGCCTCAAATTCTTGCTGTAGCCACTGAGCAACCTCTTTTCCGCGATCAGTTGTAGCAGAACGATTATAGTAATTCGTTAAATGCGTTAAAGTACTCATGATGTTCTGAGTATCAACGGCCGCTAAAGCGGTATTAACTTCTGCTGGATGCTTAATTTCATACATCGCTTCCGGGATATTTGCTTTAAACTCAGGTTTTGCTAAGAGAGCCTGTGCCGTCTTTACTTTAGAACTCGCCGTCTTGGTAGTGAGATGATGGCTCACATTAATAAAACGTCCACAATGAACCTTATCAGCAAGCAGAGCAATTTTAGTTATGTCTGCAACAGGAACTTCAATAATCTTAAATTCTTTATTTTCAGCAAGCACGGGGTAAAAAGACAATTGGCTTGCGAGGCATTGTGGTACTTGCAATTGTTCAACAGTGGGGACAGAGGCAGCCGACAGTGAATTGGTTGCCATAAGTAAACTAGTGGATAGACCAGCTATCCAATGACTAAAACGCATCATCACTCCTTGTTAACGTTTAAAAAATCGCTTCCATGGTACATGAGGATGCAAAACTATGTCACCCCTATTTTCCAACTCCATCACTTTATTTTTTTATAAGCGATCTCCGTCGCTCGAGATGTTATTTTTTTGCCCTCGAAGTTATTGATAATCATTTTCATTTGTTATAAAGTTTCATTTCTTTTTATCTGCCTACTTGGTGAACAATGAAAGCAAAAAAAATCCCTTATTATCTTCTTTTGATATTACTTACTATGGGTGCAAGCTTAATTCTTGGTTTCTTAAGCTTTGGAGGCATGTTTGTTTTATCACCAGCATTATCACTAGCCCTTGGCTCTTTCGTTCTTTCTGTCGCTTACGAGGGCGAAATTTATCTACAAAATATCAAAGGTGCATTAAATAAATTATTCTTCAAGCGAGAGTATCTGAAACATCATCTAGCGAATGAATATTTGCTCACTCATTTTCCTAATACTGCCGATGAAAACTGCCCTGAATTTTTTAAAGATTATGAAAAGCAATTAAAATTATTGCATTTGTTTGCTCATAAAAAATTGGACAAGCAGAGTCTTGCTGATAAACAACGAATTGAAAAAACCTTGCGTAATATGGAGAAATGGTTTGCGCAACAACTTTCAGGACAAGTTTCAAACCAAACCCTCTCTGATTCTGAGACAACAACCGTCAATATCTACGAAAACCAACTGAAACAGTGGTTAAGTAATCATGATCAGGAAGAGTGGCAAACTAAATTAAAAGAACGTCGTGCTCACTTTAATAAAGTAAAACTTTTTAGTTTACTTGCCAGTATCTTTATGGGATTTGGTACGACTTATTTATTAGTGGAGGCCTTTGCTGCTATTCCTCTTTTAGCGGCTATTTCTATGACTGCACTTCCATTTTTGATTGTCCCTATGGCGATAATCGCTGGTGCTGCCTATGGCTTCCTCACTTACAATGCTGTAACGGATATGATTAATAATGACACTATTCGCAAATGGTATAACAAAATTCGTCATAATTTATCAGAAGGTCTTACTGTTCGTTCTGTTTTTATCGCCACGGTTGCTATTTTGTTAGTTGGTTTAGCGGTGGCTCTTACTGTTTGTACTGCAGGTACCTGGTGGACAGTTGTTAAGCATACTCGCCCCATTTTTACTTGGATGGAGAAAATACCAAGCTTTGTAATGGGGGTTATCCATCCAGTGGTTACCGGCATGTCCTCTTTAGTGTTTAACTTACAAAATACCAGCGAATCCTTGGATATCATTGATAAGGCTACTCAAGTAAAGCATGGATTTTTAAAGCGCTTTGGCAAATCAATTGTTGAGGGTTGGCAGAATCTTAAGGCCCGAGAAAACTGGTTGCAAATTGTTAACCCTGCGCGTATTTTGTTAAAGCTTACTGTTACTCCCCTGCGGATAGTCTTCTTTCTAGGTCATTTAATTAGTATTGGAGTTACTGCTGATAGGGTACCGGGAGTTCCTGAAATTGTGTCCGCTTTACTTGGAATCATCAGTGAAGGTTTTGAAGATGCACATTACTTCTTCGATCATAGCCATGACGGACACCAGCACCATCATGACGATGAACATCATCACCATCACTCAGACTCGCATGAAGTTGAAATGCAGGACATACATCAACATACCAATAAACCATCCAAACAGACTAAAGCACTGTTAAAAGAGCGTTTAAGCGCAGGCCATGGTCATGATCATAGTGTTGATATTCCTACACGAGTAATAAAAGGTTTCTTCTTCCTATTCTATATTGCTGCTGCAAAATGGGATTCTTGGGCAAGTCAAAGAAATGAAGGAACGTTTCGTCATGTTCTTGATTACAAACAAGCACGGGAAAAGCAAATGGGTGAGAAAGAAATCAGCCATGTTAATTTAAAGGGAGTCGAGCAACCTTCTGCTAATTGGAAAGCTCATCATGCCATTTACCGTATTGATCGATTTAAAGAAAAGCATTTAGGAAAAGTAGTTTGGCAGCAAGGTATTGCCCATGAAAAACTGGATGCGCTTAATACTCTGCAAAATGACTTACGTAACGGTAAATCGGTTGTAGAGCGATTAGAAGAGGAGAAAGGAAACCACGTTCACTATAAACAACGCTTTTTTGATAGACCGGACAGCAAAACCAAAACAAGTAAATTTATTGACGAATTACCCACACAAATTTCATCTCCTGCCGCTTAGCGTTCTCAATGATGCAGTACAACGTATGTTGGGTCGTTTGACCCAACATATATTTCACTTAAATCTCGTTAGACATTGGCCAATCAATATAGCCATGAGCCCCGCCACCATACCATAATTCTTTGGGAGCTTCCGCTAAGGACGCTCCATTTTGCAGGCGTGCGACCAAATCAGGATTAGCAATAAAAGGGCGGCCTAAGCAAATTAAATCCGCTGTATTGTCGCGACGAGCTTTCAATGCAAGTTCTAAATCATAACCATTATTAGCCATGTACTGTCCACTGAAGAGAGCTCGTAACTCAGTAAAACTAAAGTTAGCCGGAATATTGCGTGGCCCTGTAGTTACCCCTTCAACACAATGAAGATAAGATAAATTAAAATGATTAATTGCTTTAACCACATAAGAAAATGTCTCCATTGGTTTGCTATCCGCAATATCATTAGCGGGGCTCACAGGAGATAAACGAATCCCTATTCTTTCTGAAGGCCACACTGAGACAAGGGCTTCTAGCAACTCCAGCAAAAAACGTGTTCGATTTCCCAAACTGCCACCATAGCGATCAGTTCTGAGATTGGTTTTATCACGTAGAAATTGGTCGATTAGATAGCCATTGGCAGCATGTAACTCAATGCCATCAAACCCTGCTTGCTTAGCACATTGAGCCGCATGAACATACTGTTTTATCACTTCAGGAATTTCGCTTGTTACAAGAGCACGTGGAGTCACCAACTCTTTAAACCCAGTTTCAGTAAATGCCTGTCCCACTGGTTTAACGGCAGAAGGCGCGACAGGTAATTGATGATCGGGTTGTAAATCAGGATGTGAAATACGTCCCACGTGCCAAAGCTGAGCAAAGATTAATCCTTGTTCAGCATGAACCGCGTCGGTGACCAATTTCCAACCGGCAACTTGTTCTTGCGAATAAATACCAGGAGTAAATGCATAACCTTTGCCTTGCTGCGAAATTTGCGTCGCTTCACTGATAATTAACCCAGCGCTTGCTCTTTGGGCATAATATTCAGCATTCATTAGACCTTGGACATCATGTTTGCCAGCACGACTGCGAGTCAAAGGAGCCATCACAATGCGATTAGCTAATCGCAGTGAGCCAAGCATTGTTGGCTGGAATAAATCCGTTTTATTCAAAAGAACCATCCTTGTAGTAATCATCTAAGTATCAAATAAGTTAACGTAGACTAAAAGGAAATAAAAGCCTTCTCGTATTTAATCCTGGAGTAGATTTTTTAATCCCGCTAAATGAGATTGAGCTGTCGCTTTTGCTTTCGCTTCATTTCGTTCACCTGATTTGCCAAACCATTCCAGGCTATCTTGAGGCAGCTCCTCTAAAAAACGACTTGGTTGGCAGTCTTGTAATTCGCCCCCACGGCGACGTTTTTTAGCCAACGTTAAGCACAACGCTTTTTGGGCACGTGTAATTCCCACATAGGCTAAGCGGCGCTCTTCTTCGATTTGATCTTCGTCAATACTTACTCGATGCGGTAATAATTCCTCTTCCATACCCACCAAGTACACATAGGGAAACTCAAGGCCTTTAGAGGCATGTAAGGTCATTAATTGCAAACTTTCGCCATCATGCTCGTCGGATTGCTCTAAAATATCGATAAGAATCAGTTTGTTAACCACATCAGACAACTGTTGATCGGTATCTTTTGCAAGTAAACGGCCCACCCACTCAATAAGTTCCCATACATTGTCCATGCGTTTTTGCGCTTTTGCAGGTGCATCACATTGCTCATAAATATAAGCCTCATAACCACTGTCATCCACCATCTCACGCAATACCTCAACTGCACCGCGCTTTTTTAGTTGCTGTTTGATTTCCTCAAACCATTGCTTGAAATGGAGTAAGGCTGCCCGTGGTTTATCCGCAAGTAGCTCAGCTAAAGCCAAATGATCTGCACAACTGTAAAGACTTTGTCCTCTGCCTTGTGCGTAATGTCCTAACGCATCGAGACTGGTATCGCCAATCCCTCGTTTTGGAGTGTTAATTACTCTTAAGAAGGCGGCATCATCAGCGTCATTACACAGTAGTTTTAAGTAAGCAAAAATATCCTTAACCTCGCTGCGAGCAAACCACGATTGTCCTCCACTAATACGGTATGGAATACCGTGATGACGCAAAATTTTTTCAAAAATGCGTGACTGATGATTTCCTCGATATAAAATTGCATATTCGCCATATTGCGTACGATTGCGTAATTTATGACTAATCAAATCAGCCACAACTTGCTCAGCCTCATCATTATCATCTTTACATACCAAAACACGCAAAGGTTCCCCATGGCCTAAGGCACTCCACAATTTCTTGCTAAACAAATGGGTATTGTTGGCGATTAAATGATTGGCGACATGTAAAATTCGTGCGGTAGACCGATAATTTTGTTCAAGTTTAATCACTTTAAGTTGGGGATAATCTTTTTGCAGTTGTGCCAAATTTTCAGGTTTAGCGCCTCGCCATGCATAGATAGACTGATCATCATCACCCACAACAGTAAATTGTGCTCGAATCCCGGTAAGCAATTTAACCAACAAATATTGGCAGGTGTTGGAATCCTGGTATTCATCGACTAACAAATGACGAATTTTATTTTGCCATTTTTCCCGGACCTCAGCATGATTGGTTAACAAGTGAACCGGCAAGCGAATCAAATCATCAAAATCAACTGCATTATAGGCTTTCAAGGCCTGTTGGTAGACAGGATAAATGCGTGCAATCTCATCATCAACTGCAAGTTTTGAAACATCTTCAGGACTTAATAATTCATTCTTCCAGCGTGAAATTTGCTGTTGTATTTGAAATAAATAATCGCGTTCTGTGGCTTTATTTGCAGGTAAAAAACTTCGTAATAATTGCAGACAATCTTCACTATCAAAAATTGAAAACCCAGCTTTTAAACCACACAAAGCCACATTGTGCTTAATGATCGTTAAACCTAAAGTATGAAATGTAGCTACCTTTAACCCACGTCGAATCGTTGCGGGTAGAACAGAAGCAATACGGGCTCGCATTTCATTGGCTGCTTTGTTAGTAAATGTCACCGCACAAACACTGGTAGCAGCATAGCCACATTGTTCAAGCAAATAGGCTATCTTTTGGGTGATGACCCTAGTTTTACCACTCCCAGCACCAGCCAGCACCAACAAAGGGCCATCAATATAGCGCACTGCTGCCGTTTGTTGAGGATTTAACATTGTCTTTTTATCTCGAACAAAAAAAGATCATTATCTCGTGACAAATCGAGGCGTGCAATCTTCTTTATGCTAGAATATGTCCATTTTGCAGATCCACAGGTTCAATAATGAAAGAAATTGACTCTCTTCAGCGTTTTATTTTTGAGAATGCCAATATTCGCGGTGAAATTGCTCATCTACAAGACACTTATCAAACCATCATGGGACAACGTTCTTACCCTCCTATGATAAAAAATCTGTTGGGCGAAGCGCTGGTTTCCTGTCTTCTTCTGGTGGGAAGCATAAAGTTTGAGGGCAATTTAAGCTTGCAGTTCCAGGGCGATAAACGTCTGCCCTTGCTGATTGTTCAATGTGATCATCACCTGAACTTAAGGGCATTTGCAAAATATGAAGAAGACTTACAAATTGTTGATTATGCTGAAGCATTTTTGAAAGGACAAATTGTATTAACCATTAATCAATATAATCAAACACAAGCTTATCAAAGTGTCGTCCCCATTCAATCCACCTCCATGAGTGAAAATTTAATGGCCTATTTTGCCCAATCTGAGCAAATTGCTACTCGTGTATGGCTAGCTGTGAACGAAGACATGGCAGCGGGTATGTTGTTGCAATTAATGCCTGGTCAAGATACTCAGCAACGTGAGAACTTCTGGGAATATGCTGTACAACTTGGGCAAACCGTGAGTGAGCAGGAATTGTTGACCCTCGATAACCAAACGTTACTTTACCGTCTTTATAATGAAACAGAAGTTCGCCTTTTCGATGCCCGTAGAGTACGCTTTCAATGCCGTTGCAGTGAAGAAAAAATGAAACAAGTCTTAACCATTCTTGGCGAAGAAGAAGCAAAACAGTTATTGAAAGAAAAAGGAAAAATCGACGTAACCTGTGATTTTTGCAATAAGCAGTATTCGTTTGATGCTATCGATGTCACTATGCTATTTCGGAAATAAGAGGGTTATTTTGGAAGATTCATGCCCTTGGAAGTTCTAATGGCATGAATCTTCGTAGGATTAGATTACAAATCTATCGTTTTTTCATTGAGGGAAATAGTTCAGCCTCAAATGCCTTAAGTTCGCTACTAGATTCAGTCTCTACTTTAAAAAACATAAAATCCTTTTTTTGCGCCACATTGTAGAGTCCTACAGCGATGTAGGGAATAACCAGCATACTAACTGCAAGGCCCACGTTGTAGAAAACTTCTTTCCAACCGCGATGATGTTTAAGTTCTGATTGGGCAGCCTCTATGGCAGCTAATGCGTTCTTTTTGAATTCTTCAGCAGAAGTAGAGGAGCGTTCTGCATCGTCAAATTTTACATATTCTGCCTCTAAGGTAGTACAAAGATCCTTGGCAGCCCTTACCGCCTTCTCATACTTGTTAGGATTCAATGTGGATTTCGTTTCTAAATCTTTCTGTAATTTCTTTGCTTTATTAAGTTGCTCTGTAAAATATCCATCTACATCCAGACGATTGGCTAAATTAAAATTGTCAATGAATTGAGTCTCTTCTTCATGGCTAATGTAACCAGACCGCTTCAAAACTTCTACGATTTCTATTAAAAAGGGCTCATCAATAACTTTTTTAAATTTCGCATGAGAGTGTCTTCCTTCCCTATCAAAAGCATCCTGATGTAACAAGTGGTGCCCATCATGTTCTAATTTTACCCACTGAATCACGCCCAGTTCATCCATAAGTCGTCTTTCTGTCGTATATTTATCGCGTTCAGAAATGTAATAACAAGGCTCTTGTACGGAACGAAACCCACCAATCTTGTGATCAAGGATCAATCGCTCTTCATATTCACCATTGGGTTTCACATAGATAGTCAATGTGTCGTTAAAAATACTGAAATTTGCTTTTTTGCAAAGTTGAGAAAACGCACGAGGAGCCATTGTTAGATTCCTGTTATGGCAAATGTGATTTAATTTTATACAAAAAAGATTAAGAATTTATTAAGTAATAACACTTTAAAAAAGCAATTTTTAAAAAAATTATTTGGCATGGCATATGTATAAAAAATAATCTTTAGCTATTTCGGAGAATCCCATGTCAAGGCTAATCCTCGCGTTTAGTTTTTGGTTATTCTCCCCATTATTTGCCGGCAATGTTCATATTATTGCCGTCGGTGATGTGCTTCTCCATAAACCCTTACAAAAAACGGGGATGGAAAAAGGGTTTAGTACCTTGTGGTTAGCTGTCATTCCTCAATTGGATAACGCCGATATTACGTATGGAAATTTAGAAGGCCCTGCAGCTGAGATGCTTGACAGTCGAGGTAATAGTACGACAAATATTAAAGAGGCTTATACTGCTTTTCCTATGTTTAACTATCCGCCTTCCTTAATTAGTGCATTAAAACTCTCAGGCTTTGATGTGGTTTCCACCGCCAATAACCATACTTTGGATCGTTGGGGAACTGGTATCGATAAAACCATCGCCAATTTACAGACCAATGCAATAGCCTTTACTGGCACACGTCGGCAAAATAGCGAGGATGCCTGGTTTGCTGAAACAACGAGTAATAATGTCTCTATTGCCTGGTTGGCCTGTACTCAGGATACCAATGGCATTGCAGACAAACATCGCCAAGTTCTTCATTGTTACCGCGATAAACAACAAGTACTGCAATTAATTAGTGAACTCGCTAAAACCCACGACGCTGTTATTGTCACGCCCCATTGGGGGGTGGAATATCAAACTCGTCCTAATAAAGCGCAACAGGCATTGGCAAAAGAATTTGCTGAAGCAGGAGCGCTTGCGATTCTGGGGTCACATCCACATTGCGTGCAACCTTTTGCCTGGTTAACCACCCAAAATGGCAGAAAAGTGTTCGTCGCTTATTCTTTGGGGAATTTTATATCGAATCAGGGTAGTCTTAAAAATCGAAGCAGTGGTTTATTGTCACTACATCTTGAAAAAAATGAGAATGGTCGTATTTCGATTGCAAAGATTCTCTATCAACCCACGTTTATGGAAAATCGTGGCAATCAAATGCGTTTAACATTAGTCACTTCAAAAAAGCATCCTGCTTATCAATGGCTGAAAAAGGTGATTGGGGAGGGCTATCTAATTTTGCCCACCGAGGAGAAGGCAATGGCTAACACGTCTGCGCGCTCCTCATTGTAAGGGTGAATCAAATTTTGATAATACAATGCTATTTAATGATGAAGCCTCAAAGAACTCTCCGCGCATTGCTCGCAGTATTTGTTGCAGAGAAAGAAATTGGGCACTTAACTGAAAATACAAATCACCGGTCTGTCTCTCGTAGAGCTCTCCAACCGTAAGATAGGCCGCTTGACCAATATCGGCAAAATAGTCAAGGCTAACGTGACGCTTTTTGGCAATACCCGGGAAAAGCCCGCAGAACAATAGACTTTTGTCTCCCACATCTTTTAATAACTCAACTTGTCGACGCGGATTATTCATTGATTCCAGGAAATCCAAGGCAATAACGGATTCAATCAGTCTTGGTCCTTGAGAAAACCTCATCAGCAAAAATACCAGATAACTCTCTGTATTTTCGTTGAGAACCAGCTGTGTAGTGGCTTGCGCTTCATTAACCAGCGCATGCCATTGACTGATTTCGGTGGGATGCAAAATCAATTGCTTCATAGTATCCCCCAATCCATGCTTTTGCTTTTACTGTTAGTTTAGCAAACTACATACCAATATGCGGGAAACAATGTCTTTTATCTAAATACAGCAAGCGATAGGATTAATCTCGCTAAAAGGAGCCTCAGGTAGATAATCATTCGTGTAGCATTCATTCAGAGGAAACTGCTTATCAATGACTGCTAAATGCTGTGCATAACGTGCTACCTTTGCCCAATCGCGCTCGACATTCATTAAAGATCGCGAGAAAAAAGGCAATGTCCTTAAGAAAATTTTGCGATACATTTCACTGGCCAATTGTGGTTTTTGTTCGCACAGCAATTCAAACGCTTCGTCAGGGTTTTCCAGGGTATAGGCCATGCCACGCGATGTAGCTTTGAGAAATCCTTTAACCAACTCAGGATTTTTCAAGGTAGCATCAGGGACAATAAACTGAACAGAGCAAAAACAACAGCAACCCAGGCCTGCTAATTGATCAAGCCGTAAAAAAATGGTCTCTCCTTTTAAATAGTCCAATTCCACACGTTGAAAATTAATGAAACCCACTCCAATGTCTACTTTCTGACGACAAATTGCATCACTAAGATTCATGCCAATGCGTACTGTTTCATAACTACCAGCATCAATGCCGGCAAGTGTTGCCAAATCATCAATAATCTTCTTACCGAATTCACCAATATATCCAACCCGCTTACCGACAATATCATAAAAAGTTTTTATCCCGCTCGATTTTAAAGCGATTAGCCCTGTGGGTGGCTCATCAAGAAGAGTCCCAATGGAACTTACCGGGTAGCCTTTGGCGCGAGCAACTACCGTATGAATCATTGCTTTGACCCCAAAATCGACCTGCCCCAAACCAACAATTTCAGTCACATCACTGGGATCATTAGGTTCTAAAATAGCTAAATGAATACCCTCGTCTTTGTAATAACCTAGCGCTTGGGCTACAAAAAGCGGTGTATGATAGGGATTTGCATACCAATTTAATAATAATGTGGTTCTAGAATGAAGCTGATGCATTTGCCAAGTCTCCTTAATAATTAAAAATGTGAGATGGCAAAAGGCACACAGCAGTAGATGCGTGATTTCAAGGCAATCCTTACGCTGGTATTAACCAGTTCAAGTTCGACGGGTATTTCTCAGCCGTTACCGGCACCCCGAGCCATCTATAGATCCAGAAAATCGGTGGATACTTACCTGCTTTTCGGATTGCAGCTATGCTAAGCGAGCATTGGATTTCTTGTCAATGAATGAAAAATTATTTCACTCTTTTATTTGGATAAAAGCTTAGTTTTAATGGATAAACTTATGCACATTTCTACAGCTTGGTTCCTTTTAATGTGTGATTGAAGATTCCCGAGTGGATATAGCTACATTATGGAAAATACTAAGTAAAGGCAGAATCTACGCTTAATTAACTAATTGTTAACCGAATATTTTCTAATTGTTTTAATGATCCATGGCCTGGTTTTAGATTAAAGATACCGCGTTTAATTCTAAAAAATTTTCCTAAGTTTGAGGATTTATCTAAACAATCAGTTATTAATTCTTTTTTTCTCTTCAAAGATAATGTTTGTATGTGTTTCACAACACTCTCTTTATGCATAGCAAGGGCTTTTAATTGAGAAGGGGCAATGAATTGTTTTGTTGTAAGTGCTGATACTATAAGTTCAGCACTGTCTTTATGCTGAAGAAATGTTTGTATTTCGTCCTCGTGCATTATTTTTTCAGCAGGTAGTGTTTTAAAAAAACTAAATGGGTCGTCGATATTACCCGGATTATAGGTCTCCAAATTAACATCAGTGGCTTTATGATAATACCATTTACCGGGATGGCGAATTGAACTATAAATCCCGAGTTGTCTATCGGTGGGGAAAATTATTCCTGGTCTAATTTTAGCGTTTAGTAAATGTTCTTCTATTTTTTCCAAAGTTTTCTGACACTCCTTTTCAAATCCAGGAGAAATATAGATAGTAAACTGCATTCCTTCCTAGAATCGTAAGCTGTTTTTTACTTTTTGTTTTCTAAAATCGATGAGGTTCTCATAGATATTTTTTGTATAAATAAATAGCTCGTCTCTATTTAAAGAGTATTGGAAAAAGAAACTACGTAATTTAGGTAAGTTTGTATGAAAGAAATGAATCGCCATTCGCTACGGCGGTATGAATCTATTTCTTGATATATTTTATGAAAAGTCTTTCTTAAAAACTTTAGATTTGGAGAGTTCTGATTCTGTAAAAACCGCTTATGTTCTTCAAGAAGATGCTCGAGTCTGTCCTGTCTACCCTGTTTAAATTTTTCAATTACATTAAGGTTGGCTACTTTGAAACACATATTTTCTTGAGCAAGCAAAGGGAGGATTATTTCCCAGGCCTGATTCATGTCTTCTTGATGGACGCTAACGCGTGCTTTCCAATTGGTATAAAGTTTTCTATAGACCCTATTTGGTATTTGCCATGGACGAAAATTTATAAAATAGGATATGTCAGTTAAATATCTCTTAATGGTATATTTTTTACACAGATTACTGTTAGAAGAAATCACGTAATCAGGATCAATTAAATCAGTATATCTCATGGAAGCGTTTTCAAGACAGCATGAGAAATTGTAGCATTCTGTTCAAAAAAATCACAATTAATTCTCTAGTATAAGAAAACCCCATATCATTGAAAAGAATACATTATGATACATATCATTTCATTTTACTTCAAAATAGCATATTATGCGCGTTTTAGGAGGAGTCTATGGGCATCGTAAAAATATCTGATGAATTACATGAGGCAACAAAACTAATGGCTAGAGCTATGAGTCGCTCAATAAATTCACAAGCGGAGTATTGGATTCGGGTAGGGAAATTGGCAGAAGAGAATCCTACCATCACTTATCCTGAAATTCTTAAAATTATGGTAAATCAAGCCTCATTAGGTGAAATGCATTATGTTAGTGAAGACGCCTGAAGAAATAGAAAAAATGCGAGTAGCCGGAAACTTGGCGGCATTAGTACTTCATATGATTGAGCCTTATGTAGTTGCGGGTGTAAGTACGCATGAGCTTGAACAAAGATGTCGTAAATATATTATTGAAGACTTAAATGCAATTCCTTCGACCTTAAATCACTATGGATTTCCGGCGTGCATTTGCACATCCATCAATCATGTTGTCTGTCATGGAATACCCTCTGATAAAATTATTAAAGACGGGGACATTCTTAATATTGACGTTACAGTACAAAAAGATGGATATATTGGTGATACAAGTAAAATGTTTTTAGTCGGCAATGTCAGCCCCTTTGCTAAAAAGCTGGTGAAGATTACTCAAGAATGTCTTTATAAAGCCATTGATATCGTTCGTCCTGGTATTCGACTTGGAGATATAGGAAGTATTATCCAGGAGCATGCTGAAAAAAATCGATATTCTGTTGTTCGTGAATTTGGGGGGCATGGGATTGGTAAAACAATGTGGGAGAAACCCGATGTTATGCATTTTGGAAAACCCAATACGGGTTTACAACTACAGGCTGGAATGACCTTTACTATTGAGCCAATGATCAATTTGGGGAGTAAGGACATCAAAACTTTAGGGGATGGATGGACTGTTGTCACGAAGGACCATAAATTATCTGCACAATGGGAACATACAATTTTAGTCACAAGCAGTGGGTATGAGGTGCTTACTCTAAGACCAGATGAGCATATAGTTATTTAATAAAGGTGTAAGAAAGAATATATGAGGTATTCCCTTAAGCGGTGGGCAAATCAAGGAATAAGTTACCATGACAACAGGGTACAATGGCTTGCTATGTTATAAACAAACGGAAATTCATAGTCAGGGAAAACTGAAGTTTTTCCTTGAAAAACACAGTACAAAAGAGGGAACCTGGGGAAAGCTTTCCTTGCACGAAGGAGAAATTGATTTTGTATTTATGAATGGTCAGGGAGAAGAGCAGTCACGGATTAGACTTGATAAAAAACATCCTCAACTTCTTATTCCTCCTGCCATATGGCACAAAGTGGTTCCAGTGAGTGAAACATTTAATGCAACTTTAGAGTTTTATTGCATACCCCTTCGTTATTTTAACAAGAAATACGGTTTAGGGGCTGTGCATAGCGATTTAGTCTATGTCTACGAGACTTATTTAGGCCATTTACAAAACCTAACTATTTTGGATGTTGGCTGTGGGTCTGGCAGAAACTTGCTGTACTTAGCAAAAATGGGGCATCGAGTAACCGGGATTGATCACAGTCAATCTGCACTGAAAACTATCCACGATATCGTTGAAAAAGAAGCGTTGCCGGGGATTAATACAATATTATACGACTTAAATAAGCCCTTGGAACTTGAATCTGCCCACTATGATTTTGTTCTTGCAACGGTTTCTTTGCAGTTCTTAAATGCGCGACGCATACCGTCATTATTGGCTGAACTTCAAGAGATCACAAAGAAAAATGGTTATCATTTTTTAGTATTTCCTGTTCAATCAGAACTTTATTCACTCCCAAATATATTCACCTTTCTTCCACAACAAGACGAGCTTTATCATGTTTATCAAGATAGCGGCTGGTCTATTTTAGAGTATAAAGAAACGACAGGTCATCTGCACAAGAAGGATAAAGCAGGCAGACACATTCCCGGTTTGTTTGGTATCTTATTGGCGCAAAAAAAGACCTAAAAAAGATAGATTGTCTTTGCTGGTTCTTTCTACATAATCAACCGCTTGCTCACTTTTTAACAATCAGCTTGTACCTTGACCGGTCCATATTAGTATCTATCACATTTATTTATTAAAGTAAGCTATACTGAAAAAAAATGATTCTTTTAGGTGCTAAATGATGAAAAAAAATTCAGATAAAGATAAAGCAAAAAAAATATCAAAATCAAAGTTGAATAAAATTTCTGGTGGAAACAAAGTTACAATTGTTAGAACACCTATTATTTCTACTCCCGTAGAGAACCATCCAGGACCAAAACCTCCTCTAGATTGGGAAAATAATAAAATAGAGTGGTAATACGTTTGCCATTAAGAAAGGTCAGTCAGCAAACTCTGGGAATCTAGCTTTCATGTAAAAGTGAGGTGTATCAGGTTTGTGAGAAATTATAATGCCTCAGAGAAAGAGAAATTTGCGGTAATACCTGTAAGCAGTCCTATTTTATTGACTCCTTAAAGCCGATACAAAGTCTCATTACTCACTAATAGTATTGCCTCACTGGTGGTATGTTTAAATAAACCAGTCCAATTGTTGCTAGCCCCAATAGCCTTCAACTTTTCTCGACAAGCATATCCTTCTACATCTTGATATTTACCGGTGATTATTTGCTCTGTTAGAGTATGTCGCTGCCAATTTATTTGGTATAGCGTCGCTAACTCTTCTTGGATTTTAATTAATTTAGAAGATTGGGGTTGTTTTGTAAGGGCTTGAGCAAAATTTTGCATTTCTTTTAGATTTAAGTACAAACTAACAGGATTAAAATTAAAGTGGTGTTGGTTAATGACCAGAAATAAATTTTCCCACTGCTCTTGTTCGATAAAAAATTTACAATAGCAATATTTGATTTTATCACTAGTCATCCAATCAAATAATAAATCCCAGACAGGTTCTATTTTAGCTTGGGCTTTAAGCAATGTGGAAACGATATCAGCGACTGCATCTGTCATTAAAAATCGACTTACACTGGTAGCATAGAGCAGTGGTAATTTCCCCAGGTAAGAAACATTAACATCAGCACCATAGCCTACTAACAATTCGATAGTTTTCGCTGTATCTTGAATGCCAACTTTTCCTGGTTTTTTAATGGGTTTTTTAGGCCTTATATATTTGTAATTCTCAGTGACACGCCGCGTATTGATTTCTTGGGAATGGATTTCGATATTTAATATCGCGTCATGTAACATAGTTTTGCCCTGTGAATCGTTATCATTGATCATTTTTTGCAGATCGTTATCTTGTAATAAAAAAGTGACCATTTCGACATCGCTATCAATAATTGCTATACGTAACATGTCATGGAGCATTTTGGTATTACCCTCATTTTTGACATACGCGATGAGAAGTTTTTGTAATTTGGGTTGTTTTAAATCGAGCAATAATTGCCATAACGGCAAAAAATCTTGAATCAAATTGATGCGCAGTAGATAACAAAATTCTTCTTCCAGACTTTTTCTGGTTATCTGCATTAATAGCTGAGCAACTATTTCTATTCCCGGATGTCTTAAAATGTCGGATGTTTCTAATTGACCTTGGCCTACTGGCAGGAATGGAGTTCTATAACGGATTAATCGTTCTAAACCATAAATACCTTTTTCAGCCTGTAGATGGGGAATATCTAAGACGGTCTCGTAAACTCCATAATCTGTTACGCCATTATTGTATTTACGGGGCTCGAAAAACCTGCAAAACACGGACTTGAAGCCGTAATGACTGTATTTATCCATATTCGCTTTAACAATATCAAATGCATTCTTCCCATCCTCATTTTTGCGAAGTAAAGAAGCATCCGCGGCAACTAAATGTTTTACGATAGTAAAATCATAATATTGTGGATCAAGTGCTAAATGAATTGGGTAGCATCGAAAGGGCGGGGAATATTCATTCACATTCGCTTTCATTGTGATTAATTGCTGGGTGATCTGCGATTTTTTTTCGATAATAGTCGCGATAAATGGTGTAATTCCTTTTTGATCAGCGATAGTAAAATCTGCGCCATGTTGCAACAAGGATTCAGCGGTTGAACTATAGCCTTGTACATGAATAGCTTTTCGTAAAGGCGTAAAGCCATTAGCATCTTGAGCATTAATTTGGGCGCCGTTTTGTAGTAATTTTTCTACAAAGCCACCAAAAAAATTACGTGCTACCGCACTATGCAATGGGGTTTCTTGGCGGCAATTTGTGGAGTTTGTTGTTGCGCCATTCTCTAGCAACGCTTTAAATGCTTCATAAGAGTTGGCAAAATGCAAAGGCGTATTTTGTTCTAAGTCTTGAGCATCTAAATTGCTTCCACAATGTTTGAAAAAAGCGATTATTTCTTCTAAATCAACCCCGCCGATTGGCTCTTTTGGCATTTCAATTTGGCTAATCAATGTGCGAATAAAAGGTGTAACACGATGTGGATAGCGTGCAAAAGAGTCCGTGGTAATCTGTTTATATAAGCTTGCTCGATAGTGTTCTTGCGTATGCGGGTTAGCTCCCAATTTCATTAGTAACAGGACTAATTGTTCATTTCCGTCGAGAGCGACTTCTGAGAGGACTGTTAGTTCGTTAGTTATCCTAAGAGACACGTCTGCGCAATAACTTCCTAATACTTCAATGATTGGAACGGCATGTTCACCATGGACATGATAACAGATGCTAAGTAATGGCAATTGTGCCAAATTTGGGTATGCGCCATGATTTAGCAATAATTTGATGATGTTAATTCTTGTCCAAATATCTTGATATTTTTTACTGATAATTGCCAATTGTAATGGGGTTGTTCTGTCTTTAAATAAATGATTGAGATCAAGTGGTTTTTGATTGAGTAATACTTTTAATTCGTCGTATTTTCCTTCGGAAATGTAATGAAATAACTCGTCTTGGCTACTCGAATTAGTATAAACGAGAGGAAAATCCAGGCGTTCTGAAACAATTTTATGAAGCAATGTTCTGCCTTGTTCATCCTTTTGAGTGAGGTCGAATTGAAGTTTTTGTACGAGTACTTTTAGGTAGGGCAAATCTCTATGATGTACTGCTGCAAAGAAGGATGAAAGCGTAGTAAGTCTGAAGCTTGCGTTAGGAGTTGAGGTGAATGTAGTTTCTAAACTCCATCCTAAAGTTTTATAGAGAATCCGTTTCATACTCGTTTTGAGATGTTCTTAATTATTTATTTTAAAGATTACATTGCGAAACAAAAACTATCCATCCAAAGGAAAACTATATAATTCTTTAACAATTTGCCCTTGTGCATCCGCTAAACCAATCCCGATAGCAATAGCTCGAATAGTAACGCGTTGCTGCGATTTATTAAAATTATTAATTAAAGGAGTTAATGATGTACGCAATCTTGTCATATCAGTTGTTGTTAAATGATTGACGGCAAATATAGACATATGAGGTGAAAAATTTTCAAAAACATTCGGACTGCCAAACCGTAAAAAAGATAATTTTTTATCGTTATCGTGCACCCAGGATGGAAGTGGTGTGCGTTTATCTCGATACTTCATTAAATGAAGGACGACTTGATTACTAAGTTCTTGCAAATGTTTGTTGTTGGCGATAAACAACATGGTGTACATCCCGGAGCTCATTTCAATAGTTTTGGTTTGCATCCTGACCGGCTTGGTTTTCCTGGCGATATCTTGAATTTGCTGACGAAGACGTGTTACATAGCGGGAATCATAATTGGTTAAATACAAGGTAACGTGCACGGGATGTTTGGCCAAAAAAGGAGTAAAACGGTATTGTGAAAAAATATTCTTTTCACAAAGGTAGGCATTAAATTTTTGAATAAGCTCTAGCGCTGCGTTATCAGGGGCAAATTTTAAATAGATATTGACCGATTCAGAGTGTGTTTGTGCTGCAAAAATTTGCGCAGAACTCCATAAAAGCAGGCTTAAATATAAATTAAAAAAGAGAGTCGTATGCAGAATCTTTTTGCTGTGATGGGAAATCCTATAGCCCATAGCTTGTCTCCATTTATTCATCAACAGTTTGCAAAGCAAACTGAGCAATCCCTTGTTTATGAAAAAATGCTCATTGATGAAGATAGCTTTGAAAAACAAGTATCCGATTTTTTTGCGCGAGGAGGCAAGGGGTTAAATATTACCTTACCTTTTAAAGAGCGTTCTTTTGCTATGGCTGAAGTAAAAACAGCGCGTTGTTTGCAAGCAAAGGCGGCAAATACTTTATGGATGCAAAATGGATTGCTTCATGCTGATAATACTGATGGTATCGGCTTGATACGCGATTTAACACGTTACATGGACTTAACCAACAAACAAATCCTTATCCTAGGCGCGGGCGGAGCAGCACGGGGTATCCTCGGTCCTTTGTTAGATAGTGGTATTAGTGAGTTAACGTTGGCAAATCGTACTGTAGAAAAAGCACTTGCTCTGCAAAATGAATTTCAAGCTATTGATTGTTGTAGCTTAATGGAATTAAAAGGACAGTTTGATTTGATTATTAATGCGACTTCTGCAAGTTTGGAAAAAGAAACTATCCAGTTGCCTTTAGGGCTCTTAAAGTCAACCACCTATTGCTATGACTTGGCTTATAATGCCAAGGAACCTACGGCTTTTGTAAAATGGGCATCGGCACATCATTGTAAAAGCAGTGATGGACTCGGCATGCTAGTTGAGCAAGCTGCCGAATCCTTTTTTATCTGGCATGGAATACGAGTAAATACTAATGTCGTATTGGCTCAATTGCGTTCGTCATAATGCGCCTAAGCCTTAATTGGCAAAGAATTTTATGACATCTGGTGCGACAGAAAGCGTATCCTGATAGCCAAGATCGATTAATTCTCGAGTAAATTCTTTTTCAAAGAGTAAGAAACTTAATAAATCTCCTGAATGATCCTTGGCACCCAATACATTTAATAAAAAGCGTAATAATGTAGGCATATTATTGTATTGAGATTGAGCGATTTGCGACACGTCCATACTAGGTCTTAAATGCAGTGTTTCAATTGGGCGCCAGGGAGAGTGGCGTTTTTTCCACATAGATAAAAGTCGCGCAATATCATTCATGCGATTGACCATTTCAATGTCGCGATCAAGATTATCGAGGAATATACCGTTTAACATACCGCCTAAAATACGTGCAAAACCTATACTGCCATTTTTTAGCTGCTCTGGATTGGTAAATACGGGTAATTGTCGCGTGCCCAAAATTAATATTTTTTCGACTTGAAAACGAATGGCTCCTCTCAACGGAGCAACCAATCCCATACTGCCATCCCCATAATGAAAACCATTAAGACGCACTGTTGGGAAAAAAAGAGGCAAGGCACTTGAGGCAAGGATATGTTCCATGGTTAATGTGGTGCGCTGGCTCACATGGCGAGGATAATGCCAATCTACAAAATCAGGTGCATCGTAATGTTGATAGAATGAAATAGTTTGTTGAGTTTCATAACATTGGCTAATCACCTCCATGACTTCCAAGTGATTACTGGCAATATTAATCCGAATTAAATCAAAATCGATATTATCAAGCACAAACTCCTTTAAAGGACTGGTGTCAAGCAAATGACCGGTTTGACGTTGCTTAATAATTAGATGGCTCAAATTTCGTAAAACAGATTTACTTAATTCATAATTACTGGCGTTAAAGATACGATTACAGGATATATCTGCCCACATTGATTCAAGCTTTTCAACGCCAGTAGGAAAGTCATGGGCATTTTCAGCAAGTACTGCTGCATTAATACTGCCTACACTAACACCGCTAATCATATGAAAAGGTAATGGTTTAACCTGTAAAATATCATTAATGGCTTTCAATACCCCGGCTTGATAAGCACCGCGGGCTCCTCCTCCAGCCAGGTAAAGGCCTCTTTTTGTCATAACTACTTATTTTTTTTAAAGATATAAAAATATAGTTGACTATAGTGGCTTCTTGCAAGAGGAAGAGATAGAGACACTCAAAAATTAGAATTATTTAATAAAATTGGTTAATCATTGACTAGATTTAATTTTCTGCTAATGATCAATTGATATAGTAGAAGAAATAGCAGCAGGTGAAACGACTATGGGCGATGAAGGTAAAAAACTCCTCCAGCCGCAAGAGGAAAAGCTAATGCCTGCAGAAGAAATTTTAAAAAAACTGCAGGAGATTCAGGAAATACATTTTGTTGGTCGTCGGTTATCTGACAAGACAATTATCTTGATACTGTTAAAAAAACTTCCTCTCTTTACTAATTTTCTTCATAGTATTGATAACACCGGTAACACCTTAAGCAAATTGGCTGTCATTCAGGGACAGGCTGTTCAAAGTGCTCTGGCAGCTAGCCAAGGCTTCCAATGGGCAAATTTAGGCCTCGCTTTAGTCGATTTTTTTCGTATTCCATTAATTTATCTTGCTGCAATTTTAATTGGCCAAAAACCGCCGATTACTCTTAACAAAAACGCGCGTTGGCTATATTCAGCAGTGCTGTTAGCGTTCACTATTACAGCATTGGCAGTTCCTGTAGCAGCTCCGCCTATTGCCATGGTGACAGCCATTATTGGTCTTGGGGTTAGTATATTTTTACTGGCAAAACATTTAAGAAATTATCAACGCATTAAAGCAGCATTGCAGGCGATTAATACAAAAATTGCAGATAAAGAAGATGAACTCCAGGAGCTGCAAACTCTGGCAAAAAATTTACAACAAACAATAAAAGGCAACCCAGAAAAACTGGAGGAATTAAGAGCAGAATTTGTGCGCCTTGAAAAAATCTTTCAGGCGTTAGCTCAAGAAATGCAACCCTTGTACGACGAGCAAACGCATCTTTCGCAAAAGCTTGCCAAGATGAATGTTGTGAGCTTGATTGATAAAACAATGGCTATTGCTTTATCGTCTCTTGTCATTATTGGTTTAGCTATCAGTTTGGCGTTTCCTGTCATTGGATTGGGGATAGTTGCTGCAACGGCTGCCTTAGGTGGAGCTTATATTCTTGCCCGTATCTTAACACCCCTATTTATTGATTTGGGTAAAAAGCTAATGAATAAGTTGTTTAAAAAAGATGACGCTTTCTCAACAGAGTCAACAAAGGGGCTTTCTCCTAAAATGCAATTAGAGTCAACAGGTGTGGCAATGGTGAAGCTTCATAGTGAACAAGGTGCTATGCATGCACTGGAAGAACAAGTGTCATTGCTTCAGCAATTAGAATATCTTGAGAATAAATTACATGCTGCAGCTCAACATGAAGGTTCAGCCGAATTTTTGCAGGTCATGAAAGAGATAGCACGATTTGCTCAAGAGCATCCACTCAATTTAGAAGAATGGCGAGAGTTGTTAAGCCGTGAAGCAATCCAACCTTATATTCATCCGCTTCAACAAGCAATAATGAAAATGGAAATGATTGCGAAAGAGAAAGAACAGCTGATAAGTCATGAGCCGCTAGTGACTGCACTGCAGGAAAAAGGGATTGATCTTGCTCAAATTAAAGTGAAAAATTTAACGCCAGCCAAGCATGTACCGGGATTATTTCACGAAGAACATGACACTGCGCCACCCTCTACTCTCCAGAAAACAAAAGACTTTTCGTCAAGTCATTAGCATTGCAATTAGCACTAAAGTATTATAGCGTGATTGTATCCCTTATCTAAAAAAC
The DNA here is from genome assembly GCF_000953655.1 of Legionella hackeliae. Classification (NCBI taxonomy): domain Bacteria; kingdom Pseudomonadati; phylum Pseudomonadota; class Gammaproteobacteria; order Legionellales; family Legionellaceae; genus Legionella; species Legionella hackeliae. The sequence continues at coordinate 3,169,995 of NZ_LN681225.1, read as the reverse complement.
TAGGAAAAAATGCTCGCATTGTTTCGTGCACAACCTCGTGCCTTTCATATGATTTTTTTGTTGGAAATTTGGGAGCGCTTTGGTTTCTACACTGTACAAGGCATTTTAACTTTATATTTCATTCGATTTCTGGGATATAGCGATACGGTTGCTTATTACACATTCGGTGCTTTTTCTGCTTTAGTTTATGGCTTGGTGTCTTTAGGAGGCTATCTTGGCGATAATGTTTTAGGAACGAAGCGCACCATTGTTTTGGGTTTGATAACACTTGCTCTTGGTTATTTATCACTGGCCATTACAGATAAAGCGCATGTCTTTTTGGCGTTAGGCTTGGTATGCGTCGGTAATGGCTTATTCAAAGCCAATCCCTCAAGTTTACTGGCAAAATGCTATGAGGAAAATGATCCTCGTCTTCATGGTGGTTTTACGCTGTATTATATGGCCATTAATTTAGGATCAACGGTAGCTCTCTTTGTTGGCCCCGCACTGTCTAGCAGATACGGCTACTCCTATGCTTACTTTATTAGCTTTATTGGTCTTGTTTTGGGGCTGGCTAACTATCTGTTTCAACGACAATATGTAGCTCATGTAAATACGATTTCAGACAGGAAAACCATTAAATTTTGGCAATGGTTGTTAGTGATAGCAGGTATCATTGTTGTCACAATTATTTCAGCCTACCTGTTGCAACATGTGATTTTGGCTAAAAACCTTGTTTGGGTCATTACTGCTGTTGTTGTTATCGTGTATTTTTTATACATGCGCAAAGAAAATAAAGCGTCTTTTATGAGAATGTTAGTCGCTTTAATTTTGATGCTGGAAGCTATTGTTTTTTTTACGCTTTATCAGCAAATGCCGACATCTTTGAATTTATTTGCCGTACATAATGTGGTGCCCATTATGTTTGGTATTCCTATTGATCCTCAAAGTTTCCAAGCTTTAAATCCAATTTGGATCATAACGATGAGTCCTGTTTTAGCGATGTTATATAGCAAGCTTCACCAGCGCGGGATTTCATTTCCAATACCTTATAAATTTGCCGTGGGCATGTTTTGCTGTGGAATAAGTTTCGGATTGCTTTATTTTGCTCGATTCTTTCACGATCAGGCCGGAATAGTTTCATCTTGGTGGCTAGTAGCAAGCTATTTTTTTCAAAGTACCGGTGAATTATTGGTCTCAGCGCTTGGAGTGGCGATGGTTGCTGAATTAGTACCCTCTGGTATTGCAGGCTTTGTAATGGGAATGTGGTTTTTGACCTCTGCTATTGCAGGATTTATCGGAGCATCAGTCGCGTCGTTTACTTCATTACCTGAAAATATAACGCCTGGGATTGAATCGTTAATGATTTATACCAAAGTATTCGCCTGGATAGGTTTAGTTACTTTATCAATTGGTGTGGTAATGCTGGCGACATCAACTCATTTAAGCCGATATATCAAGAGAAACCCAAGTGTTGATATCTAAATGAAAGTGAATGTTCTTGCCATTAGTGGTATTTCTGGTGCTGGTAAAACAACGTTAGCAAAGGCCTTGGCCAAGCAATTAAAGGCTACTTGTCTTCATTTGGATGAGTTCGATGAGACATCAACAGCACCAGAAGACTACCTCCGTTGGTATGAGGAGGGTGAAAATTATGCACAATGGGATTACGCTACACTTGCCCAAACTTTACAGACATTAAAAACTGGAGAGATTGTTATACATCCTGCGTCAAAAAGTCTACTCAAACCAACCCGATATATTATTTTTGATGCCCCTCTAGGATATTTACATCAGCAAACAGGTAAATTCATTGATACCTGTATTCATCTTGAATTACCACTGGATGTTTCTCTGGCAAGGCGGACCATTCGTGATTTTAAACAAAACGGGAAGTCAAAAGAGGAGCTGCTTGCCGAACTGGATTTTTATTTACATTATTCCAGGAAATTGTTTTGTGATAAAAATTTAAAAGAAAGTGCCGATTTGATTATTGATGGTTTATTCGATACGGCACTTCAAGTGCAGACAATTAATGATTATTTAGGGCTTTCCCGGTAGTGCGGCGGTACATTGAACTTCAACCAATAATCCTGGCATTGCTAATTTTGAAATCCCGATAGAAGCACTTGTAAATGAATTCACAGGCATTAATTTTGCCCTTGCTGCAAAAAAATCAGGACCATTTTTTTCAATATCAACGATAAAACATGTCATTGCCAACATGTCTGCCAAGCTAGCACCGGCGGCTTTTAGAATAGTTTGGATGTTTTCAAAGGTTTTAATGGCTTGTTCTTTAATTCCAGGACCAACCAGATTGCCTTGTTCATCAATGCCTGCCTGCCCTGTAATATAAATAACCCCATTGTGGGTCACACAATTGGTAAAGCCCAAATAGTCATAGTTATAAACATGAGTCACTTCGATTAGTTTTTTTTCCATGTGTTATGGTCCTGTCATAAATATCATTAAAAGTATAGTAATGGATGAGGGATGCTGCAATTTGTAGAAACAAGTTCGCTATTAAAAAATACTCCAAAGGCTGGGTAAACTTACCCATATGTCAATAAGAGATCAATGTGTATAATAATTGCTCTCTGTTGTGTATGTTGTCAATACATAAAATCTCGAGGTCCCTATGTCATTGTTTAATGAAAGTCTATTAGAGAGCTGCAGGTCGGGCAATTTAAACCGGGTACAAGCACTTGTTGAGTCAAACATAGTGAATATTAATTATCGCAATGACTCTTCTCCGACCCCCATTGCTTTGGCTGCTCAGTATGGACATCTCGATATTGTCGATTATTTGTTTCATAAGCAAGGAATAGACGTTGTTTATTCTGATACCGATCCGGGTCTTTTATATTATATTTGTCAATGCAGAGATTTAGAGCGACGCCATGATTTATTGAATTGGCTGCTAATTCATGAGCGCTATAAAGCGTTAGATGTGAGTAGAGAGCATATTGATGCGGCCCTTGGACTTTCTTGTCCAGAGTTATCTACTGAAGTTTCAGAAGGTCTTTCTCCTTTCCATTATGCATGTATAGCAGGCAATGAAAAAGTAATGGAGAAGGCAACAACCTCTGCCATGAATCGTATTATTGAGAGTGGTAGTTTAAAAGGGGCGACACCATTCTATTTGCTCTGCTTGTATAGTAAATGGGATATTATTGAGTCACTTATTAAAAAAGGAATATCACCTGACTCGTTGAATAACCGTGTTTTGGCCAATTCTGGTTTAAAAGACATTACCTTGGCTTATATGCTTGCTGCCTATGAGCAATTTGATCTACTTGTCCAATTGGCTGAAGAAAGCAAGGAAGAAATTGATTTAGATGCAGCTCCGAGTGCCAAAGGGTGGGCAAGTGAAGGGCAAACCTTGGCTTTGTTATTACTTATCAAGAACAGACGAGACATTCTTATTCAATTGTCTGAGAAATATAAGAAAGTTCCTGCGTTGAGTAAGGGTATAACTGCTAATACTCCGGATAAGGGATTAAATGTTGCCTGGAAACTAGCATTTGATATGGACTATGAATTGTTCGCGACATTCATTTCAAATACTACAGAATATATCGATCTTAATTGTAACGTTGCTGGCGGACCCTACCGGGGAATGACCTTAGGATGGTTGATAGCTCGCGAGGACACAAAAGATTTATTTCAGAGATTGGCAAATTCTCAACAAGACCCCCTTGATTTAAATGCAATGCCGCAAGCAGAAGAGCATCGTTATAGAGGAGTTTCACTGGCCTCATTGTTATTAGATTTGGAACTATTGGATAAATTTGCTGAAGAGAGTAAGCAACCTATTCTTTTAAATGCAGCGACCTTCCATGATGATACCTTATTTGAACGCTTGGTATGTTTGAAGAAATTTAATACACTCAGGATTATAGTTAATAATTATTTGCAACAGCCCAATTGTGAAGACTTATTCTCTGAGATTTACAAAGCTCACTCGCCAGAGAAAACAGCAATTATACGTCTTTGTCTTGCAGAGGATTTGCTGAAGGGTACTCGTTCTTTATTGGCTGAAAAAAAGAAACTTGGTGAAGCATTTACCGAGTTTAATGTGTTATTTCAAAAACATCTGTTTTCTTTTTTAGAACACATAAAAGCTGTACCTGCCTCTTCACCCCAATATAAGGACGCACAATTACTGAAAGGCCATTTGTTACTAGAACTCGTACAAGCCAAGAAATTGGACGATAGTATTAATCTGGATTGGTATCAGAAAGAGCTGGAATCTTATGAATTTTTTCATCCTGTTCATGGCACCGATATAATTCTCACCGTGGCACTTGAAGCATTTACGAAAGCGGGCGAGTCTAACTTGATCATGCAACTATTTGCTGAAGAAAAAGCAAGAAATGAAAGACTGCAAAAAGAGCTTACTGCGTTAAAATCTGCAAATGCTCCAACCACTTCAGGCAATCGATTCGCATTATTTGGAGGAAATATGGAGATAGTGTCAACTGCTTCTTCAAGTTCATCAAGAAAAAGAAGCTTAGGAGAAATTGAAGTTGAGGACGTGAAAAATAATTCAAAAAAATTTAAAAGCAACACGAACCAATGAGACTTAATCTTAAGTGTTCAAACGATTAATTCTTAGATATTTTAAATTTTTTATATAAAATGTCGTCTTTTTTGCGCCCTTAATATTTGGTTAATAATTTGTCAGTATCATATGGAGAACATGGCCCAAGGTGCTTCAAAAAGGATGGGCTAAACTTCGTGTTTTGGAGGTAGGTAAAAGCATGGCAATTATTAGTCTGAGCACAAAAAGCCAAGATTTGATTTCTAAATTGTCCCAAAATCCGGATTATGCGGCGTTATTTACATCTCAGCAAACCACGATAGAACGACAACAGATACTTCAATGGATTGAAAAAACACACGCTATTGCCTCCAGTGATAAATATGCCTCTCAAGTAGCCTCTTTGAATGCCTCCTTATTAAGAGATCTTCATGATTCGCTTAATCCCCCAAGTAAGAAAAAAGACAAATCGGCAAATTGGTATAACAGAGCGAAATACGCCTTCCTGGCTATAGCCGGAACGATTTATTTTGGTTGTGAAGGTTTTGATGGTGTTACTGCAGTATTAGCTGTTTTTTCTTCAGTACCAACAATGGTAATCTTTGCTGCCGGTGCCTTCTTTTCAGTTCTTTCAATTTTCGTTTTTTATAGTTTTGATCTTGCTGCAATCTCCAAAAACTTAGGGGTAAAAAAGAAAGATACCTCTCAGTTATTGGACGCGTTGTTTACTGAGTCTAAACAAATTCAAGCGATGCGTGAGGAATTGCGAAATTCAGTGGTGACCACACAAGAGGAACTTGAGGAAAATAAAGCTCTAGCTATCGTTCTTTTAAAAAGATATCAAGCATTAGAAGAGACACGCAAACAACTCAAGCTAGCATTAGATAATCCCTATTTAATTGCCGCAAAAAAAGGAACAGCATTTGTTGTAGGATTAATATTCTTAAGCGGTGGTTATTTTGCTGGACAAACAGTAGCAATGGCTCTGGCTGGCTTGGCTTTAGCCTCAGTGACCCATGGGTTAGGAGTGATTATCGCAGCCAGTTGTGTTGTTGCTTTGGCAGCTTTTCTTGTGTATTGGTATGTTGAGCGCCCTGGAATTGAAAACCTTATTGGTCGTTGGAGAGGATTAGACCAAGAAAAAATTGATGTTTTATGCGATCCTGAGACTGTGAAGAAAGAGACTCGAGCACTGCAAAGTTTAGTTGATGGGCTTGAACTTCAACAGCAATTATTACAATCAAATACTGAACTTACAGCACAGAAAACCACCTTATCACATCAATTAGATGATTTAATGCAATTAAATGGCTTATTGACTATCAGGGCATCAGAGTTTGAGTCTCAAGTTGATGCTTTAAAAAAACAATTAAAGAGTCTCCAGTTGGAGTTAGATAGAGCGCATAACTCGTTGATTGGTGTTCAGGATGCTAGTAAGGCCAAAAATACACATAATGAGCGTATAGATTCTATTGTTGTGAGCTTGCCGAATGCCACAAAAAACGGGGATGCCAATACTGGTGTTAACATGAACACTTTTTTTGGTAAACCTCAATCTGAAGAAAAAGAAGGTACTTGTATCCACGCGAGCGAGCTTGGAGTTGAGGGTAAGGAACAAAAAGTTGCAAACTTCTGATTTCAGGACAGTACTAAATCTTTAAAGTAGATTTAACAAAAGGAATGGTAATTTTGCGTTGCGCTGCCAGGGAGGCTTCATCCAGTTGATTCAGTATTATCTGTAATTCATGCATGCCGCGACCGCAGCGGCTAAGCAAAAACTGACCTACACTCGTTGGTAATTCAAAACCGCGATGGTGGGCATGTCGTTGTAAGGTTTTAATTTTTAATTCATCAGTCAGCTCATGAACCTGCATCACTAAGCCCCAACTTAAACGCGACCGTAGATCAGGCAAGTCAATTTTTATCGCGGTGAGAGGTTGGCCACTACTCATGATTAAGGTTGTATGGTCATTGTCACGTATTTTATTGTACAGATGAAATAAGGCTTCTTCCCAGTCGGAGTTCCCAGCAATTAAATCAATGTCATCAATGGCAATAAAATTGTGCTTATCTACCCCATCAATACTTTCAGGTCCCCATTCTTTTAAAATTTGTAAGGGAAGATAAATCGCGTGTTGAGTATTAAGAGCTTGGCAACATGCTTGTAATAAATGTGATTTACCGCTCCCCAAATTGCCCCAAATTGTTAGTAAACGTTCACCAGTTCCTTTAAGACAATTAAAAATCTGTTGTTGTAATAAGTGATTATTTCCCCAGCAAAAATCCTCGAGGGTGGCATCATCATTTAATTGTATTGCTAACGCTAGTTGCCGGTTCATTTATCAAGAGCGTTCCGCGAGTAAGCTTTTTTGCCCCAAGTCCACACGTAATCGATATAGCTTGCCGCTGTAGTAATTGCCGTTGAAAAAAGAAGCACTTCTACTAGGTAAGGCGCAAAGGTAAAAAAAGCAAGCTCAAAGAGACACAAGGTGACTAAAGCAAGTTGCAATGACGTGTTCACTTTACTTAATAGAGTAGGCACGAAATCAAGCTGTCGTTGGACAAGCCAATACCAAGCTATGACGCCTAGAGAAATGGTCAAGTCGCGTAAAAATACCAAAACGACCAACCACCAGGGCAATGAACCAATTAGTGCCAGGGAAATAAAGCTTGAGGCAACCAGTAGCTTATCGGCCATCGGATCTATAAAAGAGCCTAAAGGACTTTGCCATTGAAAATGTCTGGCTAACCAACCATCAAAACCATCTGTAAGTCCTGCTACCAGAAATAAATAAAAAGCGTGCGTATATTCCTTTTCGTACAAAAAGACCAAGAATGGTACTATCAATACGAAACGCAATACGGTAAGCGCATTAGGTATATATTTTAGAACTGGAAATTTAAACATACCCTCGTCTGACTTAGATTTCTGCATTTTAGCGGCTATTGCCACTGGGTAGCACAACCAGGGCAAGTGATTTTGTTCAAGTGTATACAATCCTTTCGTCACTGTCACGTTGTTGGGCTTTGCATTTGCTCAAATTGCTGTTTTGAATCGCTTTTTAAGAGTAAGAGCGTCGTGTTATTAGAAATAACGAATTTCCAACTTATAAAGCTTAACATACTGATTAAACTGATAAGAAACATAAACGGTGTAACTTGTTGAATAGCCAAAAAGCCGCTTAATAAACTAAATAGCGCAGAAAAATTAAATTGAAAAAATAATGATAATGCCATTGCCATCACCATTTGTTTAGGAAAGGGGCGCACGATAGCCGCGGCAGTGGAGGCAACAATAAAGCCAGTACCAAAATAGTAAATCATCATGGGCAAAATTAAACAAAGCGAAATTGAATCGGCAAACAAGTGAAAAATTCCCATGCAAATGGAAGTGATAACAAATAAATAGACACCGATGCCTACTAACCGAGAACTTGCAAAATAACGCACAAGCAAACCACAAGTTGCTGTGCCCAAGAGATGCATTAGAGCCATTAATGTTTTGATTTTACCGTAACTATTTAAACTATAATCAGCTCCCTTGATTAAGATAAATGAGGCACTGGTATTAAACGCGGATTCTCCTGCCATCATTAAGGCAGCAATCATTAAATAACCGATAAATTGACGATTTTTAAATACCACGGCCACACTTTGACTTAGTGTGGTCGAATCATTTTTATCGGATTTAGTTTCATCAAATTTAGTGAAAAAAAGTAAGATAAAACTATAGAGTCCCATAATGAGGAAACCGATTCGCCATCCAAAATTGCTATTAATAAATGCTCCAAGTAAAGGGAGAAAACAAATGATTACGCCAGCAGCTGTAAATAAATAAGAAAATTGTCGTAACGCTTGTTGTTCGTTATGTGTTTCATTAATGATGCATCGCCCCATCAACAATGTGGCACCCACTGCAAGTCCTTGTAGTAGGCGGCAAAATAGAAGGGAATAAATGGTAAAGCTACCTGCTGCTAGGAAGTTACTAAGGCTATAAAGTATCAAACCCAGAATGAGAACAGGCTTTCTACCTAGACGCTCTGACACCATACACCAAATTAACACTCCACAGGCCTTTCCCACTAAGAATAGGCCAATGATTAATTGAGTAAAACGTGGTGTACTGACAAAATTTTCTGCAATTTCAGGCAATGCGGGTGTTAAAAAATGAATACTCAAGTTGCCTAAAAACCAGGAAAGTAAAATGAGAGTTGACGTTTGCTTTTTCATCCAGGACTCTGAAGAATTAGGGGTGAGGGAGAAACAAAAGAGGCGCTTATTTGATTTACAATGAGCATAAGGAAGTAAACGCCTGCAACAATTAAGAAAATAAAATTTAAAGACAATATACCGGCAATCCATCCTCCCAAAAGGATACCTGCCAAGTTACCCAATTTGGCACAGGAGTTAGCCAGGCCAAGCCAATACCCTTGGTTGTCTGCGTTATCACTAATTAGGGCAAATAAAGCAGGCAGCACGGCTGCAAGTACAACACCCCAGGAAAAGCGGACTACAGCTAATAAGAGAGGAGTTTGTATAAAGAGAAGAGCGATCATGAGGGCAATTGCCAATAGGAAATAACCACGAAAATAATTTTTAACAAGGCTGCTATTCCCGCGGCAGCGATCAAATTGGCGACCACACCAACTTGAGGTCAATAAAATTGCAACGGCAGGCAAAGAATACATTAACCCGATTACCCAAGGTTTTTTATGAAGTATTTGTGTCACGTAAAGTGAGAAAACAGGATCAGGCAAAAATTTTGCGACTTGTGCCAAAACAATTAGCAGAGCTAACACCGAAAAGAATGCTCTGAAGCTGGTTCCAGAAGAGATATTCGATGTTGAAGACAATTCTTTATAATGGCTGACTGGCAAATAATAGTGCATCATCAGGGTGGTTGCTAAGCAAAGCAGGCTAGTTAGCAGGAATAATCCATGAAAGCTCACAAGGCTAAGGAGCAGTCCACCACTTAAACCTGCACAGGATGTGGCAATGGCTTTTGCTGTTTGTAAACGTGTTAATTGCTGCGTTTTTTCATACCAACCACACAATGATAACGTATAGGTTTGCATTGCGGCAATGAAGCCTGCAAAGCCTCCTTGCAGGAAGCGAATAATCAGAATAAATCCAATAGTATTGGCAAAAGCCATAAGAAGTTGGGATATGACCAAGGCCCAGGCTGCTCGCATTAACATGGGTTTATAACCATAGCGATCTGCCAATTTACCCCATACAGGACTCATGATCATGTTAGCAATCATGGGCAGGGCGAATGCCATTGCATTAAACCATATTGCTTCATCGGTTGAGATGTTTGTTTGATTGGCGATAAATAAAGGTAAAAAAGGATTACCCATTTCTAATGCCAGTAACATGATAAACTGGCTGACCAAAATCAATCGTTGCAAAGATTTATTCATGACTATTTAAAGGATTAGCGATTAACGTTGCTATAAAATCAGGGTTTTCTTTATAAAGACGCATGGTGAGTAATGCTTTATGCTGCCATTGCTTGGAAAACAACAGATTTTTATGGTAATTGAAAAGCTCTTTATTGATGTCAGGGGAGAGTTTCTCCAGGAGTTTATACAGTTCTTGACGTACCAATTGCCATAAATCATGGGTGGAAAAACCATGATAATGCGCCAGATGTTCAATCCAATAAGCCAGGTTACTGGTAAGATTCCCATGAATAAATTTGCTGTTTAATGCGGCTAGTTCTTCCGTTGTTATTCGCGATTCAGGATGAAGTGTGGGTTTCGAAATGGATTCATAAAAACGGTGCAGGCAAATAGTAATATTTCCAAGATCCCGAATTACCACCGCAGTTGGTCGATGATTGGTGAAGGCAATCAGGGTATTTTGTTGATGAGCTTCAAGCGCAATACCGTAACGTAACAAAAGATGTAATTGTCCTGATAACAAACATTGGCAATACTGCTTTAAATAGTCGAGAGGCTCCAATCCACTGGCATTGATTATATCAATCAGAAGCGAGTTATCAGAGAGTGGTGTTTGGGCAAAAAGAGCCCCAACTGGCACTAAAATTTGCTCTTCTTTAAGTTGTGAGATTGGATTTTCACGCACGATGACGGCGAGTTGTTTGTGCTGATGCTCAGGAATAGTGTTACCGCTTACACGCATACCTGCTAAATCAGCAGCAATAAAAAGAGTGTGTTGATAATGGTGATGTTTTTCTAACAAACCATGAATCCATGAAGATAAGAGTGGACCATTTTCAATAGAGGCTGGTGAAACGGTGCGCAATGCTGAAGTTGTATGAACGGCTGCAGCCAGTTTTAAATGACATCCTGCGTTTAGTGGCATCATGGTACGAAATGACATGGATGGTTTGACTAGCTGATGGTGGGGCAGCAGAATTAATTCTTTATTGTCAATCAATTGAGAAAATTGATGTTGAATCTGATTGCGCCACTGCCACGGGTGCAGCGGCAGTGGTAGATAACAGTCAGGATCATAATGTTTAAAGGTTAATTGACTTTGCCATAGTTGATACTCTCTGGGTAATTGCTGGGCAATTAGAGCCTTATAATTTTTACTATGTTCTGGAAGATAGGTATGCTGTTGATGTAAAGCACACCAATGCAGACTGAGTTGTGCGTTAAATTCGGGGGAATATTGAAGGATTTCCCGGCGACTAAAACCTATCTTGGCGCGGAAATTAGGGTGATAGGGATGACCAAGACAGCCCCATTGTTCTAGAAATTGTAAAATTTCCTGAGTATCCTCTTTCTGACATAACCATGCCCAAAAATTTGTAAAACCGCTGGCTTGTTTCCTTATTTCCTGTTGCCAACATTGACGATAGGCTTGAGCCATCGCTTCGTTAGCTACAGTTTCATCTAATTCATGTTGGACTGCTCGCCAATTGAAGAATCTTGATGATGGCTGCTTGTGCTTAAGCTGCTCTTGCAATTGTTCAAGATAGTCATGGATATGGTGACTTGTAATGGGGGCCTGGATTAAGCTTTCAAGAGAGGCTGCTTGTTGTAAACGTCGGAGACATTCCCGATGTGCGTTACTAATGAAATATTCAATCGTACGTTGAGGAAGACCAATTCCGATTTCAAAAAGTAAAAATCGAAGTTGATGAGTTAATTCATGAAAATCACCATAGGCTAAGGCCATAAAAAACTCCCTTGCAAAACACATCATTAGTTGAATTTAATATAAATGATAATCATTCTCATTTGCAAGGAAAATTATTTCCTACATCGAAGGGGACATTATTTTCGTTTGATTGCTGTTACACAGGCTAATACACCAAAAAGCAGAGCAGCTATGAAGACAAAACAAAAGCGCATCCAAATGGCGATATTATTACCAACGGTAACATGTTTTGGGTCGTGCTTATGATAAAGCACAGGAATACTATCACCAACACGGTATTGATGAAGATAAAAACCTAAGTTGGCTGTTGTTGTTATTGTATCTCCAGTTTTAGTTTTGAAACGAATCACAGGATATTGCAGTGTTTCAGCACGGGCTACATTATTTTGTGAGGGTCTAGATTGAAAACTAACAACCTGCCCTTTTGTAGAAATAGTATTATGAGTGAAACGCCAGGCTTCAACAAAATAAAAACCGGCGAGTAGAAAAGTTGCGACACTGGCTAAAATTAGAAGAGCAGTTAAGGATTTCATAAGGTTTAATGTCGGATAATATGTTAAATATATAGCACACAAAAGAGAGTAACTTGAAGAAAATAATTGTAGAAATCGATAGTTATCGTTTTAGTAATAAAACAAATCACATAATCATTACACGAGGTATTTCAACTTGTATTGCCTTTGTTGTCCAGGGAAATTACTGCGAGGAAAGTGAGGCTAAGACGCTTCCCTGTTTTGGTTTATATCATTGGTCGGGTTTCCCTGCTAATTTCGAGGGTGACTGTATCGCATATGTGAAGGAAGAGCTTTTAGGTTTTTTTCAAAATATGCGTGACGAACTCTCAATCAGTGATGAAGAAATTATTCAGTTGCAAAGTTTAAGTTTTATTGGTGGTGAGACTAAACAATTCGACAATACTGGAGAACTTACTTTAAGCGGTACCGAAAAGGAAGTTGAAGCTTTAATAACAGCCCTTGAGAAATTTAATTTTGCTGAAGTAGGAATCAATCTTAAGCCTAATGCAATTGCCCACCATCATTTTATTACGAAAGATGAGCAGTCATTAGAGGTTAATGTTAGTCATAATAAACTAGAGACTTGTTATGAGTCTATCGAGACAGGGCCTGAGGAAGATGAGGCCTGTGATCATGCATCTTCTTCATTCTTTCTGTAAATAATAGCAATGTTACCAATTAACTGGATTAATTCGGCAGAAAGTTGCTGGCAAATTTCTGCCGCGATCATATGCCGCTCTTCTTTTTCAATCCCACTCAGTTTAATCTTAATTAATTCATGTGCGGTCAATGCTACATTTGTTTCTTCGATGACTGCAGAGGTTAGACCTTTAGCGCCGAGAAGGATGACAGGTTTTAAGTGATGGGCTTTAGCTTTTAATGATTGTCTAAAACTGGTGTCCATAGGGGACTATCCTTTAATTAAATGGCAAATTATTGCACGTTTTGCTGGGAAAAGGTAGTAAATTTCAGTATGATTCAGTAATTCTTTAGTGAGACAAAAGTTTATGCCCCGCTCCAAAAGTAGTAAACGCTGGCTACAGGAACATTTTGATGATGTTTTTGTAAAGAAAGCACAGGCAGAAGGCTATCGTAGCCGAGCAGTTTACAAGTTAAAAGAAGTTGATGAAAAGGAACATTTGTTAAAGCCTGGCATGACTGTGGTTGATTTAGGTGCGGCTCCAGGTGGCTGGACACAATATGTCTCTGAAAAACTGGAAGGACGCGGCACGATTATTGCACTTGATATTCTACCAATAGATGCATTACCTGGAGTAAATTTTATTCTTGGTGATTTTCGTGAGGATGACATTTTCCAACAATTAATAAATATGGTACCTGAGCATGGGGTAGACTTGCTTTTATCAGATATGGCCCCAAATATGAGTGGTTCGGCAGCAGTAGATATTCCGCGAGCCATGTATTTAGCAGAGTTAGCTTTTGATTTTGGTGCTAAGATGCTAAAACCAGGAGGCGCTTTATTAATGAAGGTTTTCCATGGTGCTGGATTTGATGATTTAATTAAACAAGCGCGTGCGCAGTTTGATAAAGTAGTGATTCGTAAGCCTAACGCTTCGCGTTCTCGTTCGCGAGAAACCTATTTGCTGGCGAAGGGCTATAATTTATAGTAACGTTATCGTTCGTAGAAATACGTCACAAAACGAGGTTAATGCTTTGAACGACATGGTAAAAAATTTATTTTTGTGGCTGATAATAGCAATTGTGCTGGTTTCAGTATTTAGTAATTTTGGCCCTCGCCACACGTCCGCTGAAAAACTATCTTATAGCAAATTTCTGAAGGAAGTTGATCAAGGCATGATTAGCACCGTGACCATTGAGGACAACAAAGTCATCAAGGGACTTACGAAAAATAATCATCGTTTTGTCACCTACATGCCTATGCAAGATGATGCATTGCTCGGAGAGTTGCTAAAAAATCAGGTTGATATTAGTGGCCAAGAAAAACAACAAGAGAGCTTCCTGCTGCATCTTTTTATCAACTGGTTCCCGATGTTGTTGCTAATTGGGGTTTGGGTTTTCTTTATGCGACAAATGCAGGGCGGCGGTGGCCGTGGTGCAATGTCGTTTGGCCGCTCTCGTGCGCGTTTGTTAGGTGAAGACCAAGTCAAAGTCACTTTTGCGGATGTTGCCGGAGTTGATGAAGCTAAAGAAGAAGTCAAAGAATTAGTTGATTTCTTACGAGATCCTTCTAAGTTTCAGAACTTAGGTGGTCGTATTCCGCGCGGGGTTCTACTGGTTGGTCCTCCTGGAACGGGTAAAACCTTATTGGCGAAAGCAGTAGCTGGTGAAGCAAAAGTACCCTTTTTCACCATTTCAGGTTCAGATTTCGTGGAAATGTTTGTCGGTGTGGGTGCTTCACGTGTTCGAGATATGTTTGAACAAGCAAAAAAACATGCGCCTTGCATTATTTTCATTGATGAGATCGATGCGGTAGGTCGACATCGTGGCGCTGGATTAGGCGGTGGTCATGACGAACGTGAACAAACACTAAATCAATTACTCGTCGAAATGGACGGTTTTGAGGGAAATGAAGGGGTAATTGTAGTTTCTGCAACTAACCGTCCCGATGTTCTTGATCCAGCATTACTACGTCCAGGTCGTTTTGACCGTCAGGTTGTTGTTCCTCTACCCGACATTCGTGGCCGTGAGCATATTCTTAAAGTTCATCTACAAAAAGTCCCTATTGATAAGGATGTAGAAATATTACCTATCGCACGCGGTACACCAGGGTTTTCTGGTGCCGACTTGGCGAACTTGGTAAACGAAGCTGCTTTATTTGCTGCTCGGGCCAATAAACGTAAAGTAGGTATGATTGAACTTGATAAAGCCAAAGATAAAATTATGATGGGGGCGGAAAGACGCTCCATGGTCATGGATGAAAATGAGAAAAAGTTAACAGCTTACCATGAGGCTGGTCATGCAATTGTTGGCCTTTCAGTACCTGAGCATGATCCCGTTTATAAGGTTACGATTATTCCTCGTGGAAGGGCGCTGGGTGTGACAATGTTTTTACCAGAACAAGATCGTTATAGTCATAGCAAACGCCGTTTGGAAAGCCAACTGTCTAGTCTCTTTGGCGGCCGAATTGCTGAAGAACTAATTTTTGGCACTGAGAGTGTAACCACTGGTGCATCCAATGACATTATGCGTGCGACTGAAATTGCGCGTAAAATGGTTACCACGTGGGGACTTTCAAATATGGGTCCGCTTACTTTCGGTGAGGAACAAGGTGAAGTATTTTTAGGTCGAACAGTCAATCAACATAAAGAAATTTCTGATAAAACCGCTCAAGAAATTGATGTGGAAGTAAAAGAAATCGTTGATAGAAATTATCAACGAGCAAAAGAAATTCTCTTGGCAAATATGGAAAAATTACACCTAATGGCCGAAGGACTAATCAAGTACGAAACTATTGATGCCAAACAAATTCAAGAGATTATGTCTGGACAGGAACCTTCTCCTCCCGCTGATTGGGAAGCTGCGAAGCTTATCGATAAGGATAAGCAAGGGGGCGATACCACTCCTAAAACAATAAACGGTAAGCCCGTTGATCACCCTGCTAGTGATCATTAGTCAATTAAAACTTGGCATCCAATAGAATACTCAAAATATTGGATGCCGCTTAATTAAATCTGTAATCAATAATGTTGTGATCCGATGAATAGCAGACAATTTCAACAATGGTGCGAATTATATCAACAACCATCCGCATATCAGCAAAAACCTTTAATCATGGGAATTCTTAATGTCACCCCGGATTCTTTTTCGGACGGTGGGAAATTCTTGCAGCGTGATCTAGCTGTGAAGCATGCGCTCAATATGATAGCGTCAGGTGCTGACCTTATTGATATTGGTGGCGAATCGTCTAGACCTGGTGCAGAATCTGTAAGTTGTGAGGAAGAATTAGCCCGGGTAATTCCTGTGATTGAACGATTAAGAGAAGAAACAGACAGTTGTATCTCGATTGATACTACAAAAGCACAAGTGATGGAAGCGGCGGTGGCAGCCGGGGCTAATATGATTAATGATATCAGCGCGTTAAGTACAGAGGAGTCGTTAAATAAGGCTGCAAAACTTAATGTTCCTATTTGCCTGATGCATATGCAAGGCGAGCCAATGACAATGCAGGAGCAGCCTCACTATGACCACGATATCCTTGATGAGTTGCATTCATTTTTTCAGAAAAAAATAAAGCGTTGTCTGGCAGCGGGAATAAAATTTGAAAATTTGATTTTGGACCCTGGTTTTGGTTTCGGAAAACTGCCTCAGCACAATCTGCGTCTGGTTAAGCACGTCGCGAGTTTTACTCAATACAATCGCCCAGTAATGCTAGGTGCCTCACGTAAAACTACAATCGGAGTAATATTACAAAAGCCTGTAGAGGAGCGATTATTAGGTGGATTAACAATCGCAATTGTTGCTGCCTTACAAGGAGTAGCTATCTTAAGAACCCATGATATTGATGAAACACAGCAAATGCTTACAATGCTGGGAGCAATTTTTAATGAGACAGCAGCCAATGGCTCATGTTAACTTTCAACACAATGATTGTGTTGAAATAAGATGTCTCATTGAGTGTCAGGACAATTTGACGCAAAATGAGAATAGTTTAATAGCAGAATAAGTAGGGGAATTAAAGGATGAATCAACGCAAATATTTTGGTACAGACGGAATTCGCGGTCGAGTTGGCTTATCCAATATTAATCCAGAATTTATTTTAAAATTAGGTTGGGCGTTAGGTCGTGTCATCGCCAAGGGAGAAAACCGAAAAGTTATCATTGGTAAAGACACACGGGTTTCTGGTTATATGCTTGAATCAGCTCTGGAGGCAGGATTGTCGGCTGCCGGTGTTAATGTGGGTTTGTTAGGGCCGATGCCTACTCCTGGAATAGCTTATTTAACACAAACTTTGCGCGCTAATGCGGGGATTGTTATTAGTGCCTCACACAATTTATTTGAAGATAATGGAATTAAGTTTTTTTCCGCTGATGGAAGTAAATTTCCCGATGAAATGGAGCTGGCTATAGAAGCTGAACTGGAAAAACCATTGGAAATTGTTCCTTCAGCAAAATTAGGGAAAGCTGCGCGTATTGGCGATGCACCTGGTCGTTATATTGAATTTTGCAAATCAACAGTTCCTTCATTGACGCGTCTAACGGGCCTTAAGATTGTCGTGGATTGTGCCCATGGTGCGACTTATCATATTGCTCCGAATGTATTTACTGAGTTGGGTGCTGATGTAGTAACGATAAGCAATAAGCCTGATGGTTTTAATATTAATGACGCTTGCGGCTCCACTGCCCCAGACGCTTTGCGTCAACAAGTTCTACAAACAAAGGCTGATATTGGTATTGCTTTAGATGGTGATGGTGATCGATTAATTTTGGTTGATGCATCCGGCAATATAGTCGATGGTGATCAAATCCTATACATCATTGCAAAAGACCGCCATCAAATGAACCTTTTACATGGGGGTGTTGTTGGTACTTTAATGAGCAACTATGGTTTGGAGAAAGCATTTCTGGAAATGAAAATTCCATTCCTGCGGACTAAAGTAGGTGATCGCTATGTGCTCGAAACCTTAAAACAACACGATTGGAAAATTGGTGGTGAATCCTCAGGTCATATCGTTTGTTTGGATAAAACCACTACCGGAGATGGTATTGTAGCTGCATTGCAAGTTTTGGCATGTATGATAAGAGATCAAAAAAGCTTACAAGAACTCGCAGCTGATGTTCAATTGCTACCACAAACATTAATTAATATAAAAACATCCAATGCGAAACAGTTGGCTGAACATAGTCGCGTTATGGAGGTTGTTGCCACACTTAGTAATGAATGGCAAGGTGAAGGACGTATTTTATTACGTCCGTCAGGTACTGAGCCTGTGCTAAGAATTATGGTCGAAGGCAAAGATGGCAACAAAGTAAAAATGCTGTCTCAGCAATTGACTGACGAAATCATGCACATTGAAAAACAGTATTTTACAATACCCGCTACCCCACCATACAACTAATAAGTTCTGCTTTGGTATCCTGTAAAAGCTTGACAGTTTTTGTAGGTTTGAAAAAGAAAGATTGCCGATAATTTGTTCGTTCTTGCTGATTTTTAATTAAATCAAACAAGAGCGAACAAAATTTTGCCAGCCATTCATTGACTATATTAAATCCACGATGCTTTTGTAGAATTTCATAGCGAGGATCGTCGACATTAGAAATTAAATATTGTAGTGCTGGATGTTTCGGATTCGATTCATATAACAAACATCCCTGATGGAGATTCTGAATAGCCTGTAGTAGCAATTCACTTTCTTTGGAGTGATACTTTTCTAACACTTGTTGTTGTTCATAAAGTGCCTGCAAGTAACGAGACAAGGCAGGATGTTGAACCGCAGCAAGTTCGTTATTATCATTCACTAAAGGCAGTGGAGGCTTAAATTGAATTAACTGTTGCCATTGATTCTGAGGATCAGCGCAAAGTGTTTGATAATGAGTTAAAACGTCATTATTGGGAGATTGCAGCTCAAAATGAATATCGCGTAAAAGTTGACAGGCTTGGTAGCAACTAGTCTCATCGAAGGTATGCATTTGCAATGCTATGTATAGTTGCTGATACCATTTTTGAAATGAAGGAGTTGCTCGCTGATTATTGGAACAAATTAACGAATTCCAGGAACATAGATCATCTTGATATTTCTTAAGCATTGTAAACTCTGTGTTTACTTCGTTCTCAGGCTCAATGGGTATTTCCATTTCAGTTGGCAAGTTCTGACAAGTGACTAAACTGCTAATTTGTAGATTAATCGTGTCTTGAATTTGCATAATTCTCGACTCATAAGTATTGCAATCAGGTATTTGAGTTTGACTAGCATTTTTAAGCTGCATCTCGGTCTGCAGTCGCTTTTTTTCTTTTCGAAGTGTGTCTTGCTCTGAACTGATCTTAATTATTGCTGCCAAGTGTGATAAACACGTTTTGCATAGGGTGATTTTTTCTTGCAGGATAAGTATTTCTTGTTGTCTTTGCAACTCAGTTGAACGTAGTTCAATAATCTCCTCATTGTTTGGTATGAGTGTTTCAGTTTCATCAGTCAATGAGTGATTTGTTCGTAATTCCAATATCTCACTGTCTGCCTCAATCAATTTTTCTAATAATTGTAGGCTCTTTTCAGCGTCATCAATACGTTTATCTAGTGAATTAAGGCTATCAGCAATTTCAGTAACTAATGAAACATTGCTAACATTTGTTAGCTTGCGATTTGGAGCGTATTCACTAAATAATTGAAGAATATGTTCTTGGAGTTTCTTAAGATCAATAAGAGAGTTTGGTGCGGTAGACGATTGATTTACAAGAACACTCGTGCTTGTTAATTGCTCACCAAGTAATTTGATCCGTGATGTTAATTCTCCACGCTGATGTAAAAGTTGTAGATAGTTAAATTCAGCCTGCGAACGTTTTAAATCGGTGTTGAATGAGGAGTTAGTACTCCATGAATACCAAGAATGAAGATTAAATGCTGAGTTTGTCCATTGCAGTGAATTTTGTTGTTTGATAAGGAATTCTTCTTTGTTGGGTGCAATTTCATAATCACTTTCCAGCATTGTTTTGATATCTTGTCCTAAATCACTCTTTGCGATTTTTACACCAACACTAAGCAATTCAGCTTTGGAAGTTTCAATTAAACTCAATTTGTATTCAATTTCCTTTTGAACCTCCTGATTAGAGAGATTCTCGGTTAATTCGCGCTGAGCCTTTGCAAATTCAGTTTTAAAATGAACTAACCGAGCTTTGATAGCTTTCATTTTTTCATAAATTTGCGGTGCATCTGTAGAGGTTTCAGTGACAATAATGTTTAACTGTTTCAAATTTGCACTAAAACTTCGTCGTCTATGTAAAACATCGGCAAGATTAAGCCTAACTGTTTTTAATACCAATGCATTGAGTTGTTCTTCAAGAATAGTTAAATAAGCACTAAGCACGCGCTGTTGCTGCGAAGGATGGGTTGGAATTGCTGTAGCAAGGAGAGGAGTTTTTGATAGAAGATAGGAATGGTAAGTATCAAAAAGAGGTTTTGCATTATGGTTAAAATAGCCTTTCTTTTGTAAAAGCTCA
This sequence comes from Legionella hackeliae, assembly GCF_000953655.1. NCBI lineage: Bacteria > Pseudomonadati > Pseudomonadota > Gammaproteobacteria > Legionellales > Legionellaceae > Legionella > Legionella hackeliae. Next base: position 3,149,693 of record NZ_LN681225.1, on the reverse strand, counting down.
GTCTTGATTTTCTTAAGGCGGCTTTGAATGATTTTGTGTTGGCTAGAAAGAGCAGTAATTTCGAGTTTTAAATTTGCAACTTTTTGTAGTTCAGCTTGTAGTCGTTGCCATTCAACAATTTCAGAGTTAATGTCACACAAAACTAACCAATGAGAGGTGTATTTTTCATTGAGTTTTACATCTTTAACAAACAATTCCTTCTTTTTTTCGAAGATGAGCCTTAATGATTCCAGGGAGTAAGGCTGTTGTAAATTTGCTAAGTCATGAAGCAATTCCTTAATTTTGTCTGTCATCATAGCACCTCCTTGCGCATGTAATATTGATTCTAACTAAACTAATTAGATTGACAAGGGGCAAATAGATCTAAAATTCATCAAATAAAACATGCAAAAAAAGAAAAAACATATTAACACTAGGATTTAAATTAACTTTGCTGTATATTCTCGCACCATAATCCGGTGGGGGATCAATGAGGAAAAAAATAGTCGCTGGTAACTGGAAAATGAATGGAAACATTCACCAGATTAAAATGCTTTGCCAACAGTTAACAACATTAACAAAAGGCATTGATAATGCCAACTGCCTGGTATTCCCTCCTGCGATATATATGGCACTTGTGCAACAAGAATTGCAAGATAGCGCTATTAAATGGGGTGCACAAAATGTGTATCCAAGAGAGACGGGTGCCTTTACTGGAGAAATCTCAGGTCCTATGCTCAAAGGTTATGGTTGCAGCTATGTATTAGTAGGCCATTCTGAGCGTAGACAAATATTTGGTGAAGATGAAAAATTTGTTGCGGATAAATTCCACCATGTAAAAGAACATGGTATGATACCGGTTCTTTGCATTGGTGAAACACTCAAAGAGCGTGAAAAAGGACTAACACAAAGTATTTTGACTAAGCAATTGCTAGCAGTTACAGGAACTGATAACCATTGTTTTAGTAATTGTGTGGTAGCCTATGAGCCTGTCTGGGCTATAGGAACAGGGCAAACAGCCTTGCCTGAGCAAGTGCAAGAAGTTCATAGCTTGATTAGAGCCTTGGTGGCAAAGTTTGACCATAATGACGCCAAGCAGTTATCGATACTGTACGGCGGTAGCGTGAACGAAAAAAATGCCAGTGCATTGTTTGCAATGCCAGATGTTGATGGTGGTTTGGTCGGTGGTGCATCACTTAATGCACAACAGTTTGTGGATATTGTAAAATGTATCAATTGATTCTAATAATTCACGTGCTGGTTGCCATAGTCTTGATTGGCTTGGTATTGATTCAGCATGGTAAAGGTGCCGACATAGGTGCGGCTTTTGGCTCTGGTGCATCAAATACGGTGTTCGGTAGCCAAGGTACAGGCAGTTTCTTGTTCAAATTGACCGGCGGTTTGGCCTTGACATTTTTTGTCACGAGTTTGTCTCTGTCGTATATGGTATCCTCTCAATACCAGAAAGCAGCACAGCAAGCCATGCCTCAGCAAACCAGCGTACCGGAAAGTAAAATTCCAGTGCCGGTTGATAGCAGTAAGAGCGGAAAACAATAACTAAACATGCCGAAGTGGTGGAATTGGTAGACACGCCGTCTTGAGGGGGCGGTGGCGTAAGCCGTGCCGGTTCGAGTCCGGCCTTCGGCACCATTTTAATCCGAGCGATGTGGAATGATGCTATCACAATATTTACCAATACTAGTTTTTATCGTAATAGGGCTTGTAATAGGCCTTGTGATGTTGGCAGCAGGTTCACTGCTTGGCAAACATAATCCAGACTCCGTCAAAAATGCACCTTATGAATGCGGTTTTGGTGTATTTGAAAGCTCTCACATACCTTTTGATGTCCGATTTTATTTAGTAGCTATACTTTTTATTATATTTGATTTGGAAACTGCATTTTTCTTTCCTTGGGCTTTAGTTTTACGTAAGATTGGTTGGTTCGGTTTTTCCGCAATGATGATCTTTTTAGGCCTATTGGTAATTGGCTTTATCTATGAGTGGAAACGAGGCGCTCTTGAATGGGAGTAAGCGTCTTTATATTTCACAATAGGAATAACCATAACGTTACATTAAACCCAGATATTATAGAGGCTTGCTATGGCTGTTGCTGAATTGCAGAAGACTGGCTTTGTCACAACCTCAGTGGAGAAACTAGTAGGTTGGGCTCGAAGCGGTTCAATGTGGCCCATGACTTTCGGTTTGGCATGTTGCGCCGTTGAGATGATGCATGTCGGTGCTGCACGATATGATTTAGATCGTTTTGGCATTATTTTTAGACCTAGCCCACGTCAATCAGATGTCATGATTGTTGCTGGTACATTATGTAATAAAATGGCACCTGCTTTACGTCGCGTATATGATCAAATGCCAGAGCCCAGATGGGTAATCTCCATGGGGTCTTGTGCTAACGGTGGCGGATATTACCATTATTCATACTCTGTAGTTCGTGGCTGCGATCGCATTGTGCCTGTTGATATTTATGTACCAGGTTGTCCTCCAACTGCTGAAGCCCTGCTTTACGGAATTATTCAATTACAGAATAAAATTAGGCGTAAGCAGATAATTGAAGCATAGAACATCACAGGTGCATCAGATGACTAAATTAACAAATTTGGCTGAAAAATTAGCGGCGGAATTGAATGGCTTGATTGTCTCAGCAAAAGTAGCTCATGGTGAGATTACTTTAGAATGCGAAGCCAACTACCTAAAAACTGCACTATATCAATTGCGCGATCATGAGGCATTTGAATTTAATCAACTCGTCGACGTTTGTGGCGTGGATTATTTACTCTATGGTGATTATGATTGGGAAACAGAATCAGCTACTGAACATGGTTTTTCCAGAGGGGTAGAGCGTCAGTCTGCAAAAGCATATGCGCTTTCTAAGCCACGCTTTGCAGTTGTTTATCATCTATTATCTACAACAAAAAATCATCGTGTACGTGTGAAAGTATTTTTAAATGAATCACATTTAATAGTTCCTTCTGTTCATGACATATGGAAATCTGCCAATTGGTTTGAGCGTGAAGCTTATGATTTATATGGAATTTTATTTGATGGCCACCCTGATTTACGTCGAATTTTGACAGATTATGGATTTATTGGTCATCCATTCCGTAAAGATTTTCCCCTAAGTGGGCACGTGGAAATGCGTTACGATGCTCGCGTACAGCAAGTCATTTATGAACCAGTAGATATCGAGCCAAGAATACTCGTACCTAAGGTAATTCGGAATGATAACCGCTATATCGATCCAAAAACACAAGGGGATGAGCAATGATTGAATTAAAAAATTATACGCTCAATTTTGGTCCGCAACACCCTGCGGCGCATGGAGTATTACGGCTTGTCATGGAGCTGGAAGGTGAAACAATTGTGCGGGCTGATCCACACATTGGCCTATTACACCGTGCTACTGAAAAATTAGCTGAAACAAAACCTTTTTTACAAAATGTTGGTTACATGGACCGTTTGGATTACGTGTCCATGATGTGTAATGAACATGCTTACGTACTAGCAATCGAAAAATTGCTCGGAATTGAAGCCCCTATTCGAGCACAATATATTCGAACCATGTTTGATGAAGTGACTCGTATTCTAAACCATCTTCTCTGGTTGGGAGCTACGGCACTGGATATTGGTGCAATGACTGTATTTCTTTATTGCTTCAGAGAAAGAGAAGATTTATTTGATTGTTATGAGGCTGTTTCTGGTGCACGCATGCATGCCAAATACTACCGTCCTGGTGGAGTGGCTCGCGACCTACCAAATACCATGCCACAATATAAACCTTCGCGTTGGCATAGTGAGCGTGAAGTTGAGAGAATGAATGAACACCGACATGGTAGTTTACTTGATTTTCTATGGGCATTTACAGAACGTTTCCCTAAGTGTGTAGACGAATACGAAACGCTTCTAACGGACAATCGTATATGGAAACAACGGACTGTCGATATCGGTGTTGTTTCTCCTGATATGGCATTACAATGGGGCTTTACTGGTCCTATGCTTCGAGGCTCAGGTGTTGCTTGGGACTTGCGTAAAAAGCAACCTTACGCGGTTTATGACAAGATGGATTTTGATATCCCAGTAGGTAAAACTGGTGACTGTTACGACCGATACCTCGTTCGTGTAGCTGAATTACGCCAATCTAACCAAATCGTTAGACAATGTATTGAATGGCTTCGAAAAAATCCAGGTCCTGTAAGAGTAGATGACCATAAAATTACGCCGCCGACACGTGAAGAAATGAAACATGATATGGAAGCATTAATTCATCATTTCAAATTATTTACGGAAGGTTTCTGCTTACCTCAAGGCGAGGTGTATGCTGCAGTAGAAGCGCCTAAAGGAGAGTTTGGTATTTATCTGGTTTCAGATGGAGCCAATAAACCTTACCGTCTAAAAATTCGAGCGCCTGGGTTTGCTCATTTATCCAGCTATGATGAAATGGTTCGAGGACACATGCTTGCTGACGGTGTGGCAATTTTGGCAAGTCAGGATATTGTCTTTGGTGAGATTGATCGCTAGATTAAGCAGGCAATACCTGCATAACTAAAAATGTATTAGGGTTAGAAAACAATGTCTGAGAATTCAGCTAAATTACTTCGTCAATTTGTATCATCTGCAGGTATGGATGACATTGATCATTGGATTGCTAAATATCCGGTTACTGAAAGACAATCGGCTGTCATGAGTGTGTTGAGAATAGTGCAAGAAGAGCATGGCTATTTGACACCCGAATTGATGGATGCGGTAGCTGATTACCTGAATATGCCTGCAATAGCAGTTTATGAGGTGTCTACATTTTATACAATGTATGAGCACAAACCTATTGGTCGACATTTAATTAATGTATGTACCAATATCTCATGCAAACTTTGTGGCTCTTCAAAAATAGTTAGTCATTTACAAAAGAAATTAGGTATCAAACTTGGTGAGACAACGCCTGATGGTAAATATACCTTACGAACAGTAGAATGCTTGGGCGCATGTGTAAATGCACCTATGATGCAAGTGGATAAAGATTATCACGAAAGCTTGACCCCTGAAAAAATTGACCAGGTTTTGGAACAATACCAATGAACGATAGAGGTGAGTTGTCATGGTTGAATTAAATCAAATCTGTTACCGTACATTTCACTTGGACAAGCCTTGGACGTTGGCTGCTTATCAAAGTATCGGTGGTTATAGTGCGTGGCAGCGTATTCTGAAAGAGCAAATCCCACCTCAGCAAATTATTGAAGAGCTGAAAACATCTGCATTACGAGGTCGAGGTGGTGCTGGTTTCCCAACTGGACTAAAGTGGAGCTTCATGAATCGCAATACACCCGTACAAAAATACGTTGTGTGTAATTCAGATGAGGGTGAGCCTGGTACTTGCAAAGATCGCGAAATTTTAAGCTTAAATCCGCATCAGTTAATTGAAGGAATGGCGATTGCCGGTTACACCATGGGTGCAACCGTGGGTTACAATTATATTCGTGGTGAATTTTGGCTCCCATTTGAACGTACGGAGTCAGCTCTAAAAGAAGCTTACGAGGCAGGACTTCTTGGAAAAAATATTTTAGGCTCTGGTGTCGATTTTGACTTGTTCAACCACTTAGGTGCTGGTGCTTATATCTGTGGTGAAGAAACTGCATTATTGAATTCACTGGAAGGTAAAAAAGGCCAACCCCGCTTTAAGCCTCCATTTCCTGCAAACTACGGTTTGTATGGCAAGCCCACAACAATTAATAATACAGAAACATTTGCCTCTGTTCCTGTGATTATGGAAAAGGGCGGCGAATGGTTCCTTAAGCTAGGCAAACCCAATAATGGTGGCGCAAAATGCTTTAGTGTCAGTGGACATGTTAATAAGCCTGGAAATTTTGAAATACCGTTAGGGACCCCTTTTAAAACGCTACTCGAGTTGGCTGGTGGCGTGCGAGAAGGTCGAAAAATTAAAGCTGTTATCCCGGGGGGTACTTCAATGAAAGTATTACCTGGCGATGTCATGATGAATCTGGATATGGATTATGACAGTATCCAAAAAGCTGGTTCTGGTTTGGGTTCTGGCGCAGTAATAATTATGGATGAAACAACCTGCATGGTAGATACTCTTTATCGCATTTCTGAGTTTTATATGGATGAATCATGTGGACAATGTACACCTTGTCGTGAAGGCACAGGCTGGCTAGTTCGTCTTATTCATCGTATTAAAGAAGGCCACGGAGAGCCGGGTGATATTGAAAAATTGGCAAACGTTGCAGATAAGATTGAGGGACGTACCATTTGTGCTTTAGGAGAAGCGGCGGCATGGCCGGTGCAAAGTTTCGTAAAGCATTTTTATCATGAATTTGAATATTTCATTAAGCATAAACGCTCGATCGTCGCAGCATAATTGAGAAGGTTTAAACAATGGCCACCATTGAAATCGACGGTAAAACATTTGAAGTTGAAAACGGTAAGATGATTATTGAGGTAGCAGATGAAGCCGGAATTTATATTCCGCGCTTTTGTTACCATAAAAAATTATCAGTTGCTGCTAATTGCCGCATGTGCCTGGTTGAGGTTGAAAATGGCCGTAAGCCAGTGCCCGCTTGTGCTACGCCTATCACAAATGGCATGAAAGTTTTCACTAAATCAGAAGAAACTCTTCGTTCACAAAAAGCGGTTATGGAGTTTCTCTTAATTAATCATCCACTTGATTGCCCTATTTGCGATCAGGGTGGTGAGTGTGAATTGCAAGATATCTCAATGGGATTTGGCTATGACGATTCTGAATATCAGGAAAGTAAGCGATCAGTAGATGATGATAACCTGGGTTCGCTTATCTCCACGGAAATGACTCGTTGTATTCACTGCACGCGATGCGTACGTTTTGGCGAAGAAGTCGCTGGAGTCAGGGAACTAGGTGCTACAGGTCGTGGCGAGAAGATGCAAATTGGCACTTATGTACAACATAGCATGACGTCTGAAGTGTCTGGAAATATCATTGATCTCTGCCCAGTAGGTGCCCTAACTTCAAAACCCTACCGCTTTACAGCGAGAGCTTGGGAGCTTGTCCAACATGACAGTGTGGCTCCACATGACTGCCTAGGCTCCAACGTCCATTTGCATGTTCGACGTAACAAGCTTTTGCGTGTTGTTCCACGCGAAAATGAGTCTATCAATGAGACTTGGTTATCAGATAGAGATCGATTTAGCTACTTAGGATTGAACCATGAGGCACGGGCAAGTCAGCCTAGAATTAAGCGCAATGGCCAATGGGAAACAGTAGACTGGACTACGGCTCTTAAATTTGCTGCCGAAGGTATTAGTCGTGTTATCAAGCAACATGGTCCAGAACAATTTGCAGCATTTGCATCCTCTTCATCGACACTGGAAGAATTATATTTATTACAAAAATTAATGAGAGAGCTTGGGGTTAATAATATCGACCACCGTATCCAACAAGTAGATTTTGCAGACCAGGCCACACAGGCTACTATTCCCAGCAGCTCGTTAGACTACTTCGAATTAGAAAACCAAAGTGCTCTTCTTTTATTGGGTTGTAACATCCATCGTGAAGTTCCACTAGCTGGTGTGCGTGTTCGCAAGGCATTTCGTAATGGTGCTTCAATCTTTGCAATTAATCCTGTGGACTACGAGTATCATTTCGAACTGACCAATAAAATCATAGCATCGCCACAAGAATTGCCAATGCAAATGGCAAAATTGGTATTAGCGATGACAGATGATGTTACCAAGCTTCCTGAAGCCGTACAAAAATTGTTATTAGGCTTGCAAGTTGATGAATCTACCACGGCTATTGCAAATGCCTTACGTCAACCGAAGGCTGCTATTGTTACGGGTGCAATATGTGAGAATCATCCTGAAGCTTCCTTGTTACGTACGTTAGTCAATCAGATAGAACAGCTCGGTGTTCGAGTATTAAGACTAACAACTGGCTCTAACAGTGCAGGTGCATGGTTAGCGGGTATGTTGCCTCACCGAACAGTGGCTGGTAAGGAAGTTGAAGTTCCGGGGCTTGATGTGCAAGCTGCTTTAAATGCCAAGCTAAAAGGCTACTTCCTTATGGCAGTTGAACCGGGATATGATTTTGCAAATCCTTATCGCGCTCGTCAGTCAATGCTGGGAGCTGAATTTGTGGTTATGCTTTCAGCATTTCAACACGAGTCAATGCAAGATTATGCCGATGTAATATTGCCAATAGCACCCTATGCTGAAACATCTGGCACATATATCAATGTCAACCAGGCTTGGCAAACTGTGAAAGGTGCTGTAACCCCTCATGGCGAGGCAAGGCCTGCCTGGAAAATACTAAGAGTTTTAGGTAATTTGTTGCATTGCAAACAGTTTGACTATCTCTCTACAGAAGATGTACTGCAAGAAATTAAGTCGTTAGCGAATATGACAACAGAGACTAAGTATCAACCTTATTACCCTGAGTCATTGCCAGTGAATAATCAAGATTTGGTTCGCGTGGGTGAGTGGCCTTTGTATCGCTCAGATATGATTGTTCGACATGCACAGGCATTACAAGTTTGTGCCGCAGCAGAAACTGCATGCATAAGAATTCATCCAGAAACTGCTCAACGATTGAAATTAGATGAGGTTGCTACTGTATCTCAAGGTGATATTGAGATAACATTGCCGCTTAAACGAGACGAACGTATAGCCCCCGATGTCGTCTGGGTGGCAAATGCAATGCCAGAGACAATTGATCTAGGGCACTCTTTTGCTGCAATAACAATAAAGGGTTAGGATAAAAATATGCTACAAGATATTGGCATTCTGCTTTGGATCATCATTAAAATTGTGATCATTGTTGTACCGCTGCTGTTGGTAGTGGCGTATCTAACCTATGCTGAACGAAAGGTTATCGGCTATATTCAAGTGCGTATCGGTCCAAACCGAGTAGGTTGGCGTGGATTAACGCAACCTTTTGCTGACTTGTTAAAACTGATTACCAAAGAAATCATTGTTCCGACAAAGTCTAACAAGTACTTATTTGTTATAGCGCCACTCTTTGCTTTAGCACCAGCTTTAGCGGGTTGGGCAGTGATTCCTTTTTCTGAAGGAATCGCTTTAACAAATATTAATGCCGGTGCTCTGTATTTATTTGCCATGAGTTCATTGGGTGTTTATGGTGTTCTAATTGCAGGGTGGGCTTCTAACTCCAAGTACGCTATGTTTGGAGCCTTGCGAAGTGCTGCACAAACCGTCTCTTATGAAATCGCCATGGGCTTTTCCTTCGTAGGTGTCTTGCTTGCTGCGGGCAGCATGAATTTAACAGACATTGTAATGTCTCAACAAGGTGGTATATGGCATTGGTGGTTTTTACCATTATTGCCCCTCTTTCTGGCATTTTGGATTTCTGGTATTGCCGAAACTAATCGTGCCCCATTCGATTTAGCTGAAGGTGAGTCTGAAATTGTTGCAGGCTTTCATGTGGAATATTCTGGGATAGGGTTTGCATTATTTTTCCTATCTGAATATGCCAGTATGATTTTGATATCTACTGTCATAGCATTGCTCTTCCTAGGAGGATGGTTATCCCCATTCGAAGGAATACCTTTTTTAAATGATATTTTCTTTGTGGTGCCTGGCTTTATCTGGTTGTTTATCAAGGTCGCATTTTTCCTCTTCGTTTATCTGTGGATTCGTGCAACCTTTCCGCGTTATCGCTACGATCAGTTAATGCGTTTAGGATGGAAGGTATTGATCCCGGTGACTATAGTTTGGGTGATTGTTACGGCCTTAATGGTAGTAGCACAACTAAAACCATGGTTTTAACCAGTCATAATTGAGCAAGCTAATGAAACAAGCATACCGATACATTAAACACTATCTTCGCAGCTTTTTGCTTCTGGAGTTATTTACCGGTTTGAAATTAACTGGTAAGTACTTCTTTAAGAAAAAAATTACTGTGCAGTTTCCTGAAGAAAAAACACCATTATCTCCACGTTTCCGTGGGATGCTGGCTTTAAGACGTTATCCTAATGGTGAAGAGCGATGCATCGCTTGTAAGTTATGCGAAGCTGTATGCCCAGCTTTAGCGATTACCATTGAGTCTGAGCCACGTGAAGATGGTTCACGACGTACAACACGCTATGATATTGATATGTTCAAGTGTATCAACTGTGGCTTATGTGAAGAATCTTGTCCTGTTGATTCAATCGTTGTAACGCCAATTCATCATTATCATGTCAGTGAACGCGGTCAAAACATAATGACAAAAGAAAAATTGTTGGCTGTTGGTGATTTAATGGAAAAACAATTGGCCGCTGATCGAGAAGCCGATAAAGAATGGCGCTAATGGGGTGAGAAATGCATGACTTATTGGTACAAATAGTTTTCTATATCTTTGCTGGACTAGCACTGCTGTCTGCTGTGATGGTTATTACTCAAAATAACCCTGTTCGCTGTGTTCTATTCTTAGTGGTAACGTTTTTTGCAAGCGCTGTACTATGGATTATTGCTGAGGCTGAATTTTTAGCACTGATTTTAGTACTTGTGTATGTCGGGGCAGTAATGACATTATTTTTATTCGTGGTCATGATGCTAAATATCGATGTTGAATCGATGAAGTCGCATTTTGTTCGTTATCTGCCCTTTGGTTTGATATTAGTAGCATTACTGACAGGCCTACTACTCGTGGCAATTCCCGAAGAATCATTTAACAAAGCAGTTGAGACTACAGCGCACGCAACAGCAACAAGTGTAGACGATGAAAATTATGTCGCGCCTTTAAAGGCAGTCTCTAATACTGAAGAAATCGGCTTGGTTCTTTACACCGATTACGTCTTTGCTTTTGAAATTGCGGCAGTATTGCTATTGGTAGCGATTGTCTCTGCCATTACTCTTGCTCATCGAGGAGCTATTCGCTCCAAGCGTCAAGATATTACCAAGCAAATCATGACGCGCCATGAGGATAGAGTTGAACTTATTAAAATGAAATCAGAGAAATAACCAGGACAAATTAATGATACCAGTAAATAACTATCTGATATTGGCTGCAATTTTGTTTGGATTAAGCTTAGTCGGCATCATGCTTAACCGTAAGAACGTCATATTGCTGTTGGTTTGTATCGAACTCATGTTGTTGTCGGTAAATACCAACTTTATCGCCTTTTCTCACTATTACGGGGGAGTCACTGGCGAGGTTTTTGTCTTCTTTATCTTAACCGTTGCTGCTGCCGAAGCGGCAATAGGTTTAGCCATTGTGATGTTGCTCTATCGTAATCGGGGCAATATTGATGTTGACAAGATGAATCATTTAAAAGGTTGATAACGTGAGTATACAACAACTATGTCTCGTAATTGTTCTCGCACCTCTGGTTGGCTCAGTGGTTGCTGGATTATTTCGCAATCAAATTGGGCGTGTAGGAGCACATTCGGTAACTATTGCCGGCGTGGGTATCTCGTTAATATTGTCCATTTATGTTGCTGTAGAAATTCTTAGCGGAAAAGTTGACCCAGTAAATATAAATTTATACACTTGGGCAAATGGTGGTGATTTATTTCCCTATGCGTTTCATATTGGCTTTTTAATTGACCCATTAACCGTGGTCATGCTGGTCATTGTAAATTTTGTCTCATTTCTTGTGCATATTTACAGTATTGGTTATATGGTTGATGATGATGGCTATCAACGCTTTTTTAGCTATATCTCTTTATTCACATTTATGATGTTAATGTTGGTAACAGCCAATAATTTCTTACAACTATTCTTTGGTTGGGAAGGTGTGGGCTTAGTTTCCTATTTGCTAATCAGTTTTTGGTATCAAAAAGAATCTGCCATCGAAGGTGGCTTAAAAGCATTCCTCGTAAATCGTGTTGGTGATTTCGGATTTGTTTTAGGCATTGGTATGGTTCTGGCTTATACAGGCAGTTTAGATTATGAAACAGTGTTCCGCAGCGCAAATGCATTGACAAGCCAAACGATAGATATTTTCACAGGTCATTCTTGGTCAGTAATTACAGTGATCTGCTTATTACTTTTCGTTGGAGCAATGGGTAAATCTGCTCAAGTTCCCTTGCATGTATGGTTGCCTGAATCCATGGAGGGTCCTACACCAATTTCAGCGCTCATCCATGCAGCAACGATGGTAACCGCGGGTGTTTTCATGATTGCCCGCATTTCGCCATTGGTCGAATTGTCTACTACAGCACTTAGCACCATTTTAGTCATTGGTGCGACTGGTGCTCTATTTACTGGAATACTTGCCATAGTCATGAACGACATTAAGCGAGTAGTGGCATATTCAACGCTGTCTCAATTAGGATATATGATGGTAGCTATGGGTGCTTCAGCTTATAGCGCAGGAATGTTTCATTTACTAACGCACGCCTGTTTTAAAGCGCTATTATTCTTGGGAGCCGGTTCAGTAATCATCGGTATGCACCATGAACAAGATATGCGTAAAATGGGTGGACTTTGGAATAAAATGCCTATTACCTACATTACATTTGTCATCGGTAGTTTAGCGCTTTGTGCCCTGCCTCCTTTTGCTGGTTTTTATTCAAAAGATACCATTATCGAAGCAGCAAAACTTTCAGAAATCCCTGGTAGTGGTTATGCCTATTTCTGTGTGGCAGTCGGTGCTATGGTCACTGCAGTCTATACCTTCCGCGCTTTGTTTATGACATTCCATGGTACGCCAAGAATGGACGAACATACGCTGTCCCATTTACACGAATCACCATGGGTCGTATGGCTTCCTTTAGTATTGTTGGCGATTCCATCGCTAATCATTGGCTATATCCTTTACATGCCAATGCTTTTTGATGCTCCTTCATTATTAGGAAAGTCATTGTTTGTCTTACCAGAGCATAATGTTCTTGGTGAAATTGCTAAAGAAGTTTCTTCACCATGGAAAGAAGCGTTGCATTCAGTAACCACCTTAACTTTTTGGATTACTATAGCAGGAATATTGATCGCATGGGTTTGCTATATTGCTATGCCTCAAATACCTGTAATTTTGTCGCAAAGATTGTCCTGGTTGTATCGCATTCTTGTTAATAAATATGGGTTTGATGCCTTTAATAATCTTGTTTTTGTGCGTGGATCCAAAGCGCTTGGTCGCTTCTTTTATAATACAGGTGACCAAAAGCTTATTGATGGCATGATAGTGAATGGAACTGGTCGTACTGTAAGATGGTTTGCCCAAAAAGGACGTGCTATTCAAAGTGGTTATCTATACCATTATGCAACCGTAATGGTGTTTGGTCTGTTTATTTTCTTATGCTGGTTGTTACTAGGCTGATTATAAGGTGAAGGTATGCATCATTTGCTCAATTTATTGATCTGGTTGCCTATCATCGGCGGTGTGTTTGTATTTCTCACTGGTGATGATAACAATCCTAATGTATCGCGTTATTTAGCTCTTTTTACAGTGTTATTAACGCTGATTATGTGCATTCCTTTGGTCACTGGATTTGATTCCAACTCCTATACAATGCAATTTGTTGATGAATATCCCTGGATGCCTAGTTTAGGTATTAACTATAGTCTTGGCATTGACGGATTGTCTTTATTACTTATTGTATTGAGCATATTCACTAATCTTATTGTTATTTTAGCCACTTGGGACAGCATTCATAAACGCGTAGCTCAATACATGGCAGCTTTTTTGATTATGCAAGGCTTCTTAGTCGGGGTTTTTGCCTCTCTTGATGCGATTGTTTTCTATATTTTCTGGGAAGCAACACTTATTCCAATGTATTTAATTATTGGTATTTGGGGATCAGATAATCGGGTTTATGCCGCGATTAAATTCTTCCTATATACCTTTTTAGGCTCTGTTCTCATGTTAGCCTCATTTTTATACATGGGGTATATTGTGGGTTCATTCAAAATTGAAACGCTTTATGCGATTAAGTTAGGAATGACAGCGCAAACGCTTATCTTTATTGCTTTCTTTCTTGGTTTTGCAATTAAGATTCCAATGTTTCCTGTACATACCTGGTTACCTGATGCGCACACTGAAGCTCCAGCTGGCGGCTCGATAGTATTAGCAGCTATTTTATTGAAGTTAGGTGCTTACGGGTTTATCCGGTTTGCATTACCAATAGTACCCGATGCATGTAGTAAATATGCAATGGTTATGATTGCGTTATCGTTAATAGCAGTAGTCTATGTCGGATTAGTTGCTATTATTCAGCAAGATATGAAGCGCTTGATTGCTTATTCCTCTATCTCACACATGGGATTTGTTACTTTAGGCTGTTTCGCAATTTTTGCTATTGCTCATCAATCCGGTATTCGCAATGCTGCTTTAGTACTTGAGGGTGCAATTATCATAATGATTTCACATGCCTTTGTTTCTAGTGCAATGTTTGCTGGAGTGGGTTTCATATACGATCGTATGCACACCAGACAAGTGAAAGATTTTGGTGGGATTGTGAATACTATGCCTATCTTCGCCTCATTTTTTATGCTGTTTGCTATGGCCAATGCTGGTTTACCCGGTACCTCAGGCTTTGTGGGCGAATTCATGGTTATTTTAGGGGCGGTCAAAGCTAATTTTTGGATAGCTTTTTGGGCTGCAACCACCCTTATTATTGGTGCCGCCTATACATTATGGATGTATAAGCGAGTAATTTTTGGGCCGGTTGCGAATGATAAAGTCGCTAACCTAAAAGACCTTACAGGCTTTGAGATCAGTGCTTATGTACTACTCGCTTTGATGGTAATAGGAATGGGCGTGTATCCAAAGCCCATACTGGATTATGTACATCAATCTGTGAGCCATACTTTGGCTGAAGCCAACAAATCAAAACTATAACTAGCAAGGTTAAACTGACATGACAGTATTATTAGAGAATCTACACATTGCTTTGCCTGAAATGATTGTGCTAATTACAGCCTGTGTTGCCTTGCTGGCCGATCTATTTTTACGTGATCGCTTTGCTTCGATTGCATTTGTTATTGCAGAGATTGGTCTTATCTTGGCTGCTGCAGTTAGCTTTTTATTTCTTGGTAGTTTTAAGGTAACAATCTTAGGTGGTCTATTCATTAGCGATGATATCGCTCAGCTTATGAAGTTATTTATCTATTTAACTGTCTTTCTGTGTTTCTTATATTCAAGGCACTATATTGACGAACGTCAAATCCCATCGGGTGACTATTATATTCTCGGTTTGTTTTCGACTTTAGGGATGATGGTTCTTGTTTCAGCACACTCACTATTAACCATTTATCTTGGGCTAGAATTACTTTCATTGCCTCTTTACGCAATGACAGCAATTCGACGCACCAATAGTGATGCAGCAGAAGCAGCGATGAAATACTTTGTCATGGGGGCTATTGCCTCAGGTATGCTGTTGTATGGTTTATCGTTATTATATGGTGCTACTGGTAAGCTCGATTTAATGGACATAGCTAATGCTGTAGCTGCAAATTGGCAACAACAAAATACGCTCTTGTCCTTTGCTCTGGTATTTATTTTAGCGGGTGTTGGTTTTAAATTAGCTGCTACCCCGTTTCATATGTGGGCACCAGATGTTTACCAAGGTGCACCTACATCAGTGACTCTATTCCTAAGTGCTGCACCAAAAATTGCAGCGCTGGGTATGGCCTTCCGTATTCTCACGATAGGCCTTCCTGATGCCTCAGTACAATGGCAGCAAATATTGATTGTTATGGCCCTACTATCTACAGGATTGGGTAATATTTTGGCAATTACGCAATCCAATATTAAGCGTCTATTAGCTTACTCTGCAATTTCTCATATTGGTTATGCTCTATTTGGTTTATTGACTGCCACTACTGCAGGCTATGCCGCAGCGCTTTATTATATACTTGTTTATTCTATTATGACGGTGGCTGCCTTCGGATTAATTGTGTTGCTCTCCAAAAATGGGATTGAGGTGGAAGCAGTAGATGACTTAAAAGGGCTAAATAAACGTAATCCCTGGATTGCATTTATGATGCTAATCGTCATGTTTTCCATGGCCGGTGTACCACCAACCGTAGGATTTTTTACGAAGTTATTGGTATTAAAGGCACTTGTTGATGTCCATCTGACATGGGTTGCTGTGTTGGGCTTAATCTTTGCGGTTATTGGTGCTTACTACTATGTTCGTATCGTTAAAGTAATGTACTTTGATGATGCAGTTGACAGTACCCCAGTACAACTATCAGCCCCAATGAATTTAATTTTCTCCGCAAACAGTTTATCACTGCTATTGTTGGGAATATTCCCAGCCGGATTAATTAATGCTTGTTTGAGTGCATTTTCCTAAATGCTAGAAAAAAGGCCAGGTATTTTCAATTCCTTGCCTTTTTTGCAGTCAGTGTATGGTATTTAAATAGATGGTGAGTGGCCTGTTAGTGAATTTGTTACGATGCATTTATTCATAGAAGCTGTCACAAAATCAACACTTTTCAATTCGCCGTCAATTGAACATTGATCCATGTTCGCATAATGAAAGCTCACATCTTCAAGTGAACAATGCATCATTTTCATTTTACTGGCAATCGCATTAGTAAATCTACAGTTCTTAAATTGCACATTATTAAAAAGTACATCGTCTAGTATCACCCCACTAAAATCGACATTCTCAAATACAGTATTACTAATCTGTGACTTACTAAAATTCGCGCCTAAAAAGCTGCAATTAGTAATTTTAGAATTATTTACTTTTGCTTGTGTCAATTGCACCCCATCGAAATTGCCGGTGCTTAGAGAAGCATTCAACAGGTTACATTTATTCAATTGACTAGAGCTTAGATTTGAATTTTGTAGTTCAATAGAGTCAAGAACGCTCCCAGTGAAATCAACATTCAGGAGTTCACTTCGATAAAATTTACTCGATAAAAGATTTGCCATGCGAAAGGAGCTGTTTGATAGTTTAGAATCCATGATAAAAAACAGCGCATTAGCCTTATCAAAAATAAAGTTCCCTTTTTGCCAACTTAAATCAACTTCCAGGCGATCCTGACGAGGTCGATTCTGCCCTTGGTAAGCAATGCCGATGAAATCTTTCTTTCCTGAAAGCAGTTGAGCTTTAATGGTACAAGCGAGAATCTTCATTTCGGTTCGTCGGACTTGTTCCTGATTTAATGAGGTTGTTAGATGATCATTTTCTTTATAGAGCGTAATTGAGAAATGTCCTATTCGTTCGGGTAGCTGATCATCTCGACTTAATGCTTTTTCACTGGTTTTTCCTAAATTGATTGTCCATAATTCTTCAGCATTTTTGCTATAAAAAATACCAAGATGTGCAGGAAATGCATATTTCTTTTTATGACTACCTTTTAAACTTCGATGGGCATGAGTCAATTCGTGATAAAGAGCACGATAAGAAGGCGAAATGGAGTATACAATCTGTTGTTTAGTACCTTTTGCAAAAATAATTTCCATATTTTGGGTTTTAGGAATTGCAACTATCACTTTTTCTAATGCTTTTTTTGGCTCGGTGCCGTGGGATGAGTGAGCAGTTGGATCTTTAACATAATATGATTTCAAATCATCAAGATCAAATCCAGAGAATGCTTTAACTTTGTCAGCGGATCCTTGTGTTTGAAAGGCGAATGCATCCGAAGGTGTTTCAGGTACCATTGCTGCAACATAATCCTCATCAGGTTGAAACTCAATAATCCTACCACCTTGAAGGTGGTTTCTAAATTTATTCAGCAAGTTTAATCCTGCAGGAAAACTTAATAACTTAAAGAAATCAGCCAATAAAATAGGATGGATATTTGAGGACGATTTTTCTTCTATGTAGGTGCTGAGTATCTCAAATA
The DNA here is from genome assembly GCF_000953655.1 of Legionella hackeliae. Taxonomy (NCBI): domain Bacteria; kingdom Pseudomonadati; phylum Pseudomonadota; class Gammaproteobacteria; order Legionellales; family Legionellaceae; genus Legionella; species Legionella hackeliae. Next base: position 3,131,974 of record NZ_LN681225.1, on the reverse strand, counting down.
TTTCAAACTGCATTTGCGGTTTAAGCGGTTTGTTAGAGGAGTTAGGATTTGCATCAGTTGTTTTTGAATAACTAGTCCAAACAATAATTTTTTCCTCGTCTCGTAACATTCTATACTGGGAGATGGCTTTTATTCTTAATGAAAAAATTAAATTTAATTGTTCTTGAAAATTTTTTAATTGTTTAGCAACATCTTGTTTGCTTAATGGTAATGTCGGATCAAAATTTGTATTTAATATTTGATTCACTTTTAGATGAACTCGGTGTTCAAGTTCATCTAAATTAGAAAAGAAAGAGCCTAACATATCACTTGATTGAATTTTATCAAATTTTCTTGCAAGTTGTACTAACTCATCAGATTCAATACGAGGCATAGCGATGACTCTAAATATTCATACTAAAAGCATAGTCAAGTTTTTACTAAAAAAACTATTTGCGAGTTTACTAAGAGTAAAATTTTGAAATTTATTTAAAGAAATCTTTTAAAATTTTAAAAAAAAAAAATTTCGCTACTATAATTTTTAGATAAAGATCAGAGTATACTTTGCAAAAAAGTAACGTATAAAATATGAGAAGTAAGGGTTTTACTGAATAATTATTATCAAAAAATAATCAATAACTCCATCTCCAATTATCAAATTTTTTGTTTGCTGTGATGTATATGTAAATAGTAAGCGTAAAAGCTAAAAAAAACTTGATAACTAAATGAAGGGTGAGTATACTTGGCCTCAGTTGATGCGGGGTGGAGCAGCCTGGTAGCTCGTCGGGCTCATAACCCGAAGGTCGTAGGTTCAAATCCTGCCCCCGCTACCACTATTAGAAACCCCATTTATGGGGTTTTTTATTATGTTTAAAATGGTAATGTGTGATTAAATTATTGATTGGGCATTACTCAAACCTACTTTCTCTGGATAGTATCTGCACAAGTAAGAAAGGAGTTATGCTAGGCGCGCCATTTTCATCATGAACACAGATGAAGATCATTCCAAAAATAGTGCCTGCTGATTAAGACAATAGTGGGTAGCCGAGTAGCATATGATAAAAAGCGAAATTGAACAATTATTAAAACCTTTGATAGAAGATTTAGAGTACGAATTATGGGGTTGCGAGTACTTGTCTCAAGGAAAACATTCCCTGCTACGTATTTATATTGATAAAGAGAACGGTATTGGTATTGAAGATTGTGAGCGTGTAAGCAAGCAAATTAGTGCACTGCTGGATGTTGAAGATCCTATTTCTGGGAATTACAGTTTGGAAATATCTTCACCAGGAATTCCTCGTCCTCTTTTTTATAAAGAGCAATATGAAAGATATATAGGCCATGATGTTCAGATCAAAGTATTTAAACCGATAAATGGTAGCCGGAAACTATCTGGTACGATCATTTCGACAGATGAAGATACTTTAATATTGAAAATAGGTGACAAGCAGCTAGAAGTGCAATTTTCCCAAATAGTAAAAGCAAATTTGACAGGCGAGTGAGGCGAACAATGAGCAAAGAATTGTTATTAGTTGCTGAGGCATTATCTAATGAAAAAGGTGTAAGTAAGGATGTTGTGTTGCAAGCCATCCAAGCGGCACTTGAATCTGCTACTCGTAAGCTCACAGATAAAGATATTGGTGTAAGAGTAAAATTGGATCCTCGAACTGGTGAGTATGAAACATTCCGTTATTGGGAAGTAGTTGCTGAGGATGAGTTAGAATTTCCAGAAAGACAATTGACACTTGCTCAAGCAAAAGAGCGCTCTCCCTCAATAGAAGTTGGTGAACGTATTGAAGAGCCTATGCCTTCTGTGGAGTTTGGCCGAATTGCTGCACAAACTGCTCGCCAAGTGATTATGCAAAAAGTTCGAGAAGCTGAAAGACAACAAGTAGTCGACCAGTTTAAAAACAAATTGGGACAACTAATTTATGGTGTAGTGAAGAAAGTCACACGCGATAATATTATTATCGACTTGGGCGGGAAAGCAGAAGCGTTTATGCCACGTAGTGAAATGCTTCCGAACGAAATGTTTAGACCTAATGATCGTGTACGTGCTTACCTTTATGAGATCGTGCCACAGGCAAGAGGTCCGCAACTTTTTGTTAGCCGAGTTCGTAATGAAATGCTAGTTGAGCTCTTCCGCATTGAAGTACCAGAAATTGGTGAAAACATCATTGAAATCAAAGCGGCTGCTCGGGAGCCAGGTAATCGCGCTAAAATTGCTGTCAAAACAAATGACGGACGAATCGATCCAGTGGGTGCTTGCGTAGGTATGCGTGGTGCACGTGTTCAAGCAGTGTCCAGCGAATTAGGTGGAGAGCGCGTAGATATTATTTTATGGGATGATAATCCTGCACAATTGGTAATCAACGCAATGGCTCCTGCGGATATTTCATCGATTGTTGTTGATGAAGATACACATACTATGGACTTGGCAGTTCAAAAAGAACAGTTATCGCAAGCCATTGGACGTAGTGGTCAAAATGTTAGATTAGCAAGTCAGCTCACAGGTTGGACTTTAAACGTGATGACTATTGAAGAGTTCAACAATAAAAGCCTGGAAGAGTCGAGCAAAATTATTAATTTGTTTACTTCGGCATTAGAAGTCGATGAAGAAATTGCAAATCTTCTGGTCGCAAATGGTTTTTCTTCATTGGAAGAGGTTGCCTACGTACCTAAAGAGGAATTGTTGGCAATTGAGGAATTTGATGAAGAAATTGTGGAAGAGTTACGAAATCGTGCTAACGATATTTTGTTAACTCAGGCTTTAACGTCTGGTCAAAGTTTACCAGGAACTCCTTCCGAATCATTGCTAAATATGGAAGGCATGACGGAAGCCCTGGCTACTAATTTGGCAGCCAGAGGAATTACAACCATGGATGAATTAGCTGAACAATCAGTTGATGAATTGTTAGATATTAAGGACATGACAGAAGAAAAAGCCGCTGAACTTATTATGAAAGCACGGGAGCCGTGGTTTCAATAAAGAATAATCAGACTGGATGAATTGAGAGTCAGGACATAAAAATCCTGCTCTAGAGGATTTTCGGGCTTATCAAAAAGCACAAACATGCAATTTTGATTTAGAACTTTATAAAAGCTTGAAGCATTAGAATTTTTAGAGCAGTTTCTTCATGAAATTGCCGAAAGGGGGTAAATTATGGCGGATGTGACGGTTAAACAATTGGCTCAGGTCGTTGGTATCCCTGCTAAACGCCTATTAGATCAGTTACAGGAAGCGGGCCTGGCTTTTACTGATGATAACCAAACACTGAATGAAGATCAAAAACGAATCTTATTGAATTACCTAAGTGCAAATCGGGAAGTTCGTTCTACCCCTGAACGTATTACATTAAAGCGTAAAAGTTTAACGCAAGTCACTGTTGGCCATGATGTCCACAGTGGTAAAACGGTTAACGTAGAAGTTCGCAAAAAACGGACATACGTAAAGCGAAGCGTACTAGAACAACAGGAAGAAGCTGAAGTTGAGGTGGAAAATACAATACCTGCTGACGCAATGGGTGAAGTGACTGAAGAGATTAATGTAGCAGCGGAAGTAAATGAAATGCCAGAAACAGCTACAACAGCTCATGAAGAAGTAGTCATGGAACAAGATGAAGCTCAAGAGGTTATTTCAGAAAAGATGCAAGAGGAAGAAATTAAAGAAGAGGTTCATGAAGCTACTATACCAGCGAGTATAGCTGCAAACGGAGTAGATGTTGTTGAAGGACCTGTCGAACAACTGGAAGAGAAAGTTGAAAAGGCAGGGAAGAAGAAACACCACGAGAAAAAAGAAACTGAATCAGACTCTGATTTTAAACGCGGAAAGAAAAAGAGTAAATATGTAGCTCCTGAGCAGGATGATGAAGATCGTTTGATGCATGGTCGTCCGAAGCGTAATAAGCCCAAAAAACGCAAAGGCAATGAAAAATCTGAAAAATATAGAGAAGCAGAAGAGGCTCTCACTCATGGTTTTGCTATGCCTACAGCACCTGTTGTTCGCGAAGTAGCGATTCCTGAAACCATTACTGTTGCAGAGCTTGCAAAACGTATGTCTGTCAAAGCAGCAGAAGTTATTAAGGTGATGATGGGCCTTGGTGCAATGGCTACAATTAACCAGGTGATTGACCAGGACACTGCTGTAATAGTCGTCGAAGAAATGGGGCATAAACCTCATATGCTGAAAGAAAATGCTATTGAGGACACATTAGGTGATGTAATTAGCCATGGCAGCCATACTGAGTCTCGTGCGCCAGTTGTTACTATCATGGGACACGTTGACCATGGTAAGACCTCATTACTTGACTATATTCGACGCACAAAAGTTGCCGCAGGCGAAGCGGGTGGAATTACGCAACATATAGGTGCTTATCACGTAAGTACACCTAAAGGGGAAATTACCTTTCTTGATACCCCAGGTCACGCTGCATTTACAGCAATGCGTGCACGTGGAGCACAGGTAACGGATATTGTTATTCTTATTGTTGCTGCTGATGATGGTGTTAAACCGCAAACAATTGAGGCTGTTCAACACGCCAAGGCAGCTAATGTACCTATAATTGTTGCTGTCAACAAAATGGATAAACCCGATGCAGATCCTGATCGCGTAATGAATGAATTATCTGGCTATGAAGTTATCCCTGAGTCTTGGGGCGGAGATACCATGTTTATGCAGATTTCTGCTAAGACTGGGTTGGGAATTGATGAGCTTTTAGATGCAGTTTTATTACAGTCTGAAGTATTGGAACTGGAAGCGCTGACAGATGGCGCAGCTAAAGGGGTTGTTATCGAGTCGCGCCTCGATAAAGGTCGAGGACCTGTAGCTACAGTCCTGGTACAAAGTGGTACTTTACATAAAGGCGACATTCTTCTTGCTGGCTTACAATATGGTCGTGTTCGGGCCTTGGTTAGCGATAATGGGTCCCTGGTCGATAGCGCAGGCCCTTCTATCCCTGTTGAGGTTCTTGGTTTATCTGCTGTACCTCATGCTGGTGATGAAGCCGTTGTGGTTCCAGATGAAAAGCGTGCACGTGAGGTCGCATTATTCCGTCAGGGCAAATTCCGTGATGTTAAATTAGCTCGACGACAAAAATCTTCACTGGAAGGTATTTTTGAAACAATGACTTCTGCTGAAGTCAAAGTATTGAACATTGTCCTGAAAGCAGACGTTCAAGGTTCAGTTGAAGCAATAGCAGACGCGTTAGTTAAACTTTCTACCGAGGAAGTAAAAGTAGAAATTATTGCTAGCGGCGTTGGTGGTATTACTGAGTCCGATGTTCATTTGGCAATTGCCTCGAATGCTATTTTGATAGGTTTTAATGTCCGTGCAGATGGTGGTGCGAAGCGCCTTGCAGAACAAGAATCAGTATCACTGCATTATTACAGTGTTATTTACGACATCGTTGATCAAGTGAAAGGTGCTTTGACAGGTATGCTTGCACCGCAATTTAAAGAAGAAATCATCGGTATTGCAGAGGTTCGCGATGTCTTCCGCTCACCTAAGCTGGGTGCTATTGCAGGTTGTATGGTGGTTGAAGGGCTTGTGAAGAGAAACAATCCAATTCGAGTCCTCAGAAATAACGTTGTTATCTATGAAGGTACTTTAGAATCTTTACGTCGCTTTAAAGACGATGTGCTTGAAGTCCGTCAGGGTTTTGAATGCGGTATTGGCGTCAAAAACTATAATGATGTTAAGCCTGGCGACTTAATTGAAGTATTTGAAACAATTGAAATAAAGCGGGATTTATGAGGAACGATTTTAAGCGAACTGATCGTATCGCAGAGATGATGCAACGCGAACTTTCGCAACTCATCCGGCAAGAAATTAAAGATCCGCGGTTACCTGCCTTTGTAACTATTTCATCGGTAAAGGTAGCTGCCGATTTAGGGCATGCTAAAGTATATTTTACTGTGTTAAATAATGAAGTTGAATTAACTACTTCTATTCTTAATTCAGCGGCTAGCTATTTACGTTCAGCGCTTGCCAAGACTGTCAAACTTCGTACAGTACCGCAACTTCATTTTGTGTATGATGAATCTATTGAATATGGTAGACGCTTAAGTCGTTTAATTGACGAAGCCAATCCATCATCAGAAAGTGACGATGAGCAAGATTAGTTGTGATCAATCAATAAATGGTATTTTGCTGGTTAATAAACCTCAGGGACTTTCATCTAATGCTGTATTACAGCGTGTGAAGAGACTGTATCGCGCTAAAAAAGCAGGCCATACTGGTAGTCTTGATCCTTTGGCAACAGGGATGCTTCCTATCTGTTTAGGTGAAGCCACCAAATTTTGCCAATACTTATTGGATGCGGATAAAGTTTATGAAGCAACAGCCCTATTAGGAATTAAAACTGATACAGGGGATGCTTTAGGTCAAATTATCCAGGAGCGTAAAGATTTCTCCGTATCCGAACATGAGTTGCATCGGGCTATGTGTCAATTTACTGGTCATATTAAACAAGTTCCATCAATGTTCTCCGCGCTAAAACATAAAGGTGTTCCACTTTATAAATATGCACGGGAAGGTGTAAATATCGAACGTGAAGCTCGTAATATAATTATTCACCAACTTGAACTTACTGCATTTCATGACAAGAGTTTTGATATTAAAGTATCTTGTAGCAAAGGAACCTATATCCGTAATTTAGTTGAAGATATTGGTGACTACCTTGGCCCGGGTGCGCATATAACCCGCTTGCACCGCGTATGTACTGCTGGTTTTTCGAATGAAAGAATGTATGGTCTGGATGACCTGCAGGAAAAGTCAATGCCCGAATTATTAGGTTGTTTATTGCCTATGGAGCGAGCCGTTAATCATTTTCCAGCAATTGTCCTAAACCATGATGAAATTCTTGCTTTGCGTCAAGGAAAAGTATTGAAACATGATAATGACGAGGGTATGGACGGTTATCTGCGGTTACAGAATAATGAAAGACAATTTATTGGTTTAGGTGTCTTATCTTCAGGCGAATTAACGGTTAAGCGTCTCTTGACAGAGGAAGCAAGCAACGCTATTTTTTAAAATTTCACTAAAGTGATAGAACATAGTAAGCTTAATAAAATTTGCACAAATTATTAACTAATACTTGTGTCTGTGAGCGTGCCTTGGTAGAATGCTTCCCTTTAAAAGAACACTTGGCTTATCTCTAGGAGTGAATATGTCGCTAAACAGCGCACAAAAAGCAGAAATTGTTAATGAATTTAAACGCGGTGATAAAGATACTGGCTCACCTGAAGTTCAAGTTTCTCTGATGACTGGTCGTATTAAATATTTAACTGATCATTTTAAAGATCATAAAAAAGATTTTCATTCTCGACGTGGCTTGCAAGAATTAGTTAACAAACGTCGCAAGTTACTCAAATACTTGAAAAGAACTGATGAAGCTCGTTATCAGACTTTGATTCAAAACTTAGGTTTGCGGGATTCATATTAATAGTTGGAACCAAGTCAATGGGACTGACTTACGCAATTCTTAGTCAGAATGAAAGGCGCAGTTTTTCTGCGCCTTTTTTTTTCATTACTACGATTTAAGGGGTAATTTACGTGGCTAAAATCACTAAAGAAATACGTTTCGGCGAGCATACGCTCGTATTGGAAACAGGAGAAATAGCAAGACAAGCGGATGGCGCTATCTTTGCTAGCATGAATGGCACACAAGTGTTGATAACAGTAGTAGGTAGAAAAGAAGCAGTTGAAGGAAGTGACTTTTTTCCATTGACAGTAAACTACCAAGAAAAAGCATTTGCAGCAGGTAAGATTCCAGGCGGTTTTAATAAACGCGAAGGTCGTCCAAGTGAACATGAAACTTTGGTGTCTCGATTAATGGATAGACCATTGCGTCCATTATTCCCAGATAATTTTTACAATGAAGTGCAAATTATTGCTACGGTCATGTCACTAAATCCCGATGTCCCAGCAGATATCATTTCCATGATTGGAGCCTCTGCTGCACTGGCTATTTCCGGCATTCCATTCCATGGACCGATTGGCGCTGCTCGTGTTGGTTATAAAGATGGTGTTTATCTGCTTAACCCAAGTTACAAAGCGATTGCACAATCTGATCTTGATTTAGTGGTTGCTGGGACATCGGATGCAATCTTGATGGTTGAATCTGAGGCAAGTGAATTAAGCGAAGAAATTATGCTTGGTGCGGTATTATTTGGCCATGAAATGATGAAAGGGGTCATAAAAGGTATCGTTGAATTAGCAAAGGAAGCAGGCAAACCTACTTGGGATTGGACAGCTCCTGCGGTTGATACCGTATTAGAGTCTCGTGTGAGTGAGCTAGCTAGAGCTCGAATAGTCGATGCATATTTAGTCAAAGATAAAATACAGCGTCGTCAGCAATTAGCTACAGTTAAACAACAAGTTCTTGAGACGTTACTTAACGAGCAACCAGAGGTTAATCTCGCAGCTGCGGCTGAAATCTTTAGCACTTTGGAAAAAGAGGTAGTTCGTCAGCGTATTCTTGATGGCGAGCCACGAATTGATGGTCGTGATCAAAAAACTGTACGTCCAATTAATATTCGGACAAAATTACTCGAAAGAGCTCATGGTTCTGCCTTGTTTACTCGCGGAGAAACGCAAGCCATTGTTGCTGCTACTTTAGGTAACGAGCGTGATGCCCAGACTCTTGACCAGTTAACTGGTGAAAGCAAAGACAGATTCATGCTGCATTATAACTTCCCTCCTTATTCAGTCGGCGAAACCGGTATGGTTGGTAGTCCTAAACGCCGTGAAATTGGCCACGGGCGTTTAGCTAAGCGAGCATTAATGGCTGTATTACCAAAAGCAGGCGAATTCCCTTATGTTTTACGAATAGTTTCTGAAGTCACTGAATCGAATGGGTCAAGCTCAATGGCAACAGTTTGTGGTACAAGTCTGGCCTTAATGGATGCAGGTGTGCCGTTAAAAGCACCTGTAGCCGGTGTAGCTATGGGCTTAATTAAAGAAGGTGAACGCTTTGCAGTTCTAACAGATATTCTTGGTGATGAAGATCACTTAGGGGATATGGATTTTAAAGTCGCTGGTACAGAGAAAGGGATTACTGCTTTACAGATGGATATCAAAATTACTGGTATCACTAAAGAAATCATGGAACAAGCCCTCGATCAAGCATTAGCGGGACGTATACATATTCTAGGTGTCATGAATAATTCTTTATCTGAGCATCGCGAAGAATTATCTCAACATGCTCCACGAATTACCACGATGAAAGTTGCTGAAGACAAAATACGTACTATCATCGGTAAAGGTGGCTCAACTATTAAAGGTCTTAGCGAGAGCACTGGTGTTTCTATTGATATTGACGATAGCGGTACTGTTCAATTATTTTCGCCAGATGCAGCTGCTCTTGAGGAAGCTCAACGTCAAATCAAAGCTTTAATTGCTGAAATCGAAGTAGGCCAAACCTATAAAGGCAAGGTAAGTAAAATTGTAGACTTTGGTGCATTTATTAACCTATTACCTGGCAAAGATGGTCTTTTACATATTTCTCAAATTTGTAGCGATCGCTCACAAAAAGTTGAGGATGTAATAAGTGAAGGACAAGAAATTGAGGTATTCGTTGCTGGTGTTGATAAGCAAGGTCGCGTCAAATTGGAGTGGAAAGACAAACCTCAAGCTCCAGCTAAAGCAGCAAGCGATGAAGAAACCAAGAAAGCAGAAAGTCCCGAAGCAACTCATGAGAAAGAACCGGAAACTGCTAATACAGAATCAGATCATTCTTCTTCAGAGGAGGAATAACAAGTTTGTGATTCAATCCTAGGTAAATTGTATTATCCCCGCGTAAGCGGGGATTTTTTTTAATAATCGATTATACCTATCAATGGCTTTTGGCCCTATAAAGGTGTGAGGCTGGATTTGAGTCGTGCTTTAATAAAACTCTGTTAACTGCCGATTAACTGCAAGAATTCGATGCGGCTAGAAGTATTATTGCGCATGTCCCCCAACATAACAGATGTGGTCATAACAGAACCCTGCTTTTCCACTCCACGCATCATCATGCACAGATGCTTCGCCTCCATCACAACGGCTACACCTCGTGCTCCAGTTATTGATTGAATGCAATTTGCAATTTCTGACGTGAGTCTTTCCTGGATTTGCAGGCGTCTCGCGAAATAATCTACAATGCGAGCAATCTTGGACAGACCTAACACTTTGCCATTAGGGAGGTAGCCAACATGACATTTTCCAAGAAAAGGAAGTAGGTGATGTTCGCACATAGAGTACATCTCAATATCTTTAACAAGGACCATTTCGCTCATGTCAGATTCGAACAAGGCATCATTTATGATTTCATCCAACTGCTCATGATACCCTTTAGTAAGATAGAGTAATGCATTGACGGCTCTTTCAGGAGTATCTCTTAACCCTTCTCGTTCTGGATCTTCGCCAATTCTTTTTAAAATTTGTTTATATAGTTCCTGCATCGTATGGATCCTAGCCTGGAGGCCAAGTCATCTGTCGGCCACCCAGTAGATGTAAATGAATGTGGTAAACTTCCTGCCCGCCACCGGAATTAACATTAAATACCAACCGATATCCGTCATCACTTAGCTGTTCAACTTTAGCCATATTTTTTGCTGTAAGTATCATACGGCCTAACAATTGCTCATCTTTACTGTCTGCATCATTAATTGTAGCAATATGCTTTTTGGGGATCAGTAAAAGATGTGTTGGGGCTTGTGGTCGAATATCGCGAATTACAAGAATTTCTGGTGTTTCAAACACAATATCAGATTTTATATCCCCTGAAGCAATCTTACAAAATAAGCAGCTCATATTCATCCTGATAGTTTGGTTTTAACCTATAATTATACCCCGACTTAGCCAAGATAAAAAAGTGTTCCTGGGCTAGAATATTTGTTTGTTGATGATTCGGTATAATAACTTGGTTCTATCACCCCATTCGAACCAAAATTATACCGATTAATTGCTCCCTATTTGGGGTAATCTTTTGCCTTTTAGGGTTGTTTTGCGCATAATAGCGCGTTATTTAAAATTAGATTGGGGTGCTAGAAAATGGGTTTAATGGATATTAAAAGCGGTCGTGATATACCGAATGAAATCAATGTCATTATAGAAATCCCTATGCACGGGGAACCTGTTAAATATGAAGTGAATAAAGACACCGGTGCGCTCTTTGTTGATCGTTTTATGACAACAGCCATGTTTTATCCTGCCAACTATGGTTATATTCCCAAAACACTCTCTGAAGATGGAGATCCGGTTGATGTATTGGTTGTCACGCCAGTGCCACTAATCAGTGGTGCTGTGATTCCTTGTCGAGTTGTTGGCATGCTTAAAATGACAGACGAGGCTGGTGTTGATTCAAAATTACTGGCGGTTCCAACCAATAAATTAACGAAGATGTATGAAAATGTGAAAACCTACAGTGATTTACCACGTCACTTATTGTCTTCCCTTGAGCATTTTTTCCAGCATTATAAGGATTTGGAGGAAGGTAAATGGGTTAAACTCAATGGTTGGGAAGGACCTGAAGCTGCACGTGAAGAAATTATGGCAAGCGTTAATCGTTATACCGAAGAATAGTTTCTATAGAAAGGTAGACCAATAGTGGTCTACCTTTCTGTTCATGGAATTAACTGTTGTCTTGCTGTTGCTTTTGTAATTCAGTTTGAAAAGCTTGTTCTTTTAGAGCTACGTAGTTCTTATACCCTTCTGGATCAATAAAAGGATTTTGGTGGGGTTGCTTCTGATTGTATTTTTGCTCCATATTGAAATACCCGGCATGCGCCCCTAAAAATATGTCACAAGGTAATGATTTAAGAACCTGAAAGGCGTGGGCAAAATCTATTGCCATCTCAGGGTAAACTGTATTATTAACCAATTTATAGCCAGGATTTACGTTCGGACTACCTAAAATGACAACGTCATAAGTTTGATTGTGATCGTTAACTTTCATTGTCCATGTAGTACAGCCTTTCGTATGTCCTGCTGTAAGATGTGCAACCAATGTTACATTTCCTAACGTCACCTCATCATTGTCATGAAGTATTTTATCCACATGAGTAGGTTGATAAAGGTTGTCGGGATCATCGCCATACTGAAAATCAGTTTTACCGCCGGACTCTACTACAGGAACATCTTTATCCATGACCATGTATTGAGCATGCGTTTCGTTTTTAACTAAAGCACTACCTGCATCATGATCAGAGTGTGCATGACTGATTAATAAAATTTTTGTATCACTAAATTTAAAGCCTAATTTTTCAATACTTGCCTTAATCGCAGGAACATCCTTTTCAAAGCTGCTATTAATAAGAATATTACCCTGAGGGGTAACAATTAAATAACTAGCCAAGTCATTGTTACCGACATAATAAAGATTGCCGATGATTTTAAAAGGGGGAAAAGGCTTGGTACTGGGGTATGGATTGGCTTGTGAGAAGAATGGTAAACAGCTTAAAAATAAATACATTAAAGAATGCAGTGTAAATTTTTTACGATACATGGCGGTATAGATCCAGTAAAATAAATGAGGATTGATATTACAATCTCGCCAGATTTTAAACAATCAATTCACTACGTTTGATCATCCTGCAAAATACGTTCTAACTCACCGTTTGCCTGGCGTGCAAAACTGATTAACTCATGTTCTTTTTCAAAGAAGGCAAACGATTTTTGTAAAGTTGCTTCATCATGTTGGGCAAATGCTTTCGCTTTTGTTTTCAGAGTTTTCTCACCAAAGCCTAAAAATTTCATGACTTCCTGAGCCATAGACAACGAAGAGTCAAACGTTTCTCGTTTAAAATAATCAACGCCTGCTTTGTGTAGTTCATAAGCATGGCGGCGATTACGAGCCCGGGAATAAACCTTCAATTGCGGGAATTCTTGTTTAGCTAGCTTTACAATTTCAAGACTGGTATCTGGGTCATCAACGGCGACTATAAGCAATTTGGCGTGACCAGCTCCAGCATTTTTAAGTAAATCCAGTCGGGATGCATCACCAAAGTAGCCTTTAATACCAAATTTGCGTAGAAGCTCAATCTGCTCAGGATCTTTTTCCAACACAGTTAACTCAATACCTTGAGCATTTAAAAAACGACCAATAATTTGTCCGAAACGTCCATACCCTGCAAGAATAATAGGTTGATGAGTATCAATATCATCAAATTTATGAGGGGGTAAAATACTTAAAAATCGAGGAACAATGAAGTATTGATACAAGAGTACAAGGAAGGGGGTTGTGGCCATGGAAAGTGCAACTGCCAATGTAAAAAAGTTAGCATCTGCAACACGTATAACATGACTACTCGAAGCAAATTGAAACAGTACAAAGGCAAATTCACTTCCTTGAGAAAGCACTAGAGCAAAGGCAATGCTTTGTAACGAAGTAAGTCCAAAAAAACGCCCTAAAACTAAAAGAATAATAATTTTAATCAAAATAAAAACAAGCACGATACTTATCAAGGAGACGGGGTGACTGGTCAGAATATGAAAATTCATACTCATGCCCACAGAAATAAAAAATAATCCTAAAAGCAGACCTTTAAATGGTTCGATGTCAGTTTCTAACGTGCGCTTGTATTCTGAGTTTGCTAAAACAACGCCGCCTATAAACGCCCCTAATCCTGGGGACACACCAACCATCTCCATGAGTAAAGTAATTCCAACGATTAATGCCAGCGAGGTGGCTGTGAATACCTCGCGTAAATTCGTTTGTGCAATCAAGTAAAAAAAATGGTGCGAAAGATAATGACCAGCCAATATCAAAGCACCAATGATTCCAGCAATTAATCCTGCCTGGGACCAGCCTGTTAAACCAGTAACACTCTCTGAAGTTGTCACTGCACCATGGCTGAGCATAGGCATTAAAATAAGGATGGGTATAACAGCAATGTCCTGGAAAAGAAGAACTGCAAAAGAAACCTCACCGGTTGCCGTGTGCATCAAGTTTTTTTCTTGCAATATTTGCAACACCAAGGCTGTAGATGAAAGAGATAATGCCATGCTTATTGCTAAACTAACTCGCCAATCATAGCCTAAAAAAAGCCCAAGCCCGGTTAAAATTAAAGTAGTCAGGATGACCTGCAAACTACCAAGGCCAACAATGACCTTTCGCAGTTTCCATAACATGTCAGGTTCTAATTCCAAGCCTATTAGAAACAACATCATGATGACACCAAATTCGGAAAAATGCATGATTTGTTCGGCATTGGCGATTAAATTAAAACCAAAGGGGCCAATGAGCACCCCTATAATGAGGTAACCTAAAACGGAGCCCAATTTGAAGCGGCTTGCAAGAGGTACAATAATGCAAGCTGCTGCCAAAAAAATAAAAACATGGAAAAGTAAGCCATTATTCATTGTTATTCTTTTTTGAAAAAAATTAACCGTCAGCTGCTAATCAATCAACTGCTTATTAATGATTATTGAGATGCAGCACTCCCCTGGATATGGTGCCCAACACGTGGATATTTTGTAAATTACTCTTTAAAGGATTTTCATTCAGTATCGTCATATCTGCCAATTTACCTGGAACCAATGAGCCTTTGTCATTCTCAAGACCGTATAACACCGCAGCATCAAGGGTTAATGCTTTGATTGCATCAGTAATATTAACCGACGATTTTGCAGGTGGTTTTGGCGAACATTTAGGATTGTTTGGTTGCCAATTTTGTAATTCACCAGTATTGATAAATTTTATCATTTGCAATGGAACTGGAGGAGTGGTAGGTGAATTGGCTTGTACGCTTAGAGTGGTCATAATTTTTTTTGTATTGGCTAAGGGATTTGTGTAGTAGTTTCCCTCGGCATCGCGAAAAATATTGCATAGCGCCGCTCCCCAATAATAAAAATGAGGAGCAAACCAACTGACCTTTACATTTAATTGCCGCATGCGCTGTAATTGATCACTGCGCACAAAAGGCGCATTGATTATAACGGCATTAAATGGCTGTTCATTGGGCAGATTACGCATTTTATTAATTATGTTTAATGCTAAATCGATAGCAGCATCTCCGTTACATTCTAGTGCTACAGGTATCTTTTCTCGATCTGCAGTTTTAAGAAGTTGCTCAAGTTCTCGCGGCGATTTTGTGAGGGATTCTGGCCAACGGTTGTTGCTATGGAGATTGGGTTGTAACACTGGGCGTGTCAAAAAAGCAGCGTCATCTTGTGCCGCACCATCGACTTTAAAGAGTACAGGGCCCACATATAAACGCGGGAGATCTTGATATGTAAGATCCATTCGCTTCTTCTCAGCGATTGTTGAGGGCATTAAAATCACATCAACAGCAAATTCTGGTTGAAGAGTTAATTGCTCATAGGCTGAAATCCAAGTTGGATTAAACATTGTCTCTGTGACAGTGGTGTAACCTTGTTCGGTATATTGATGAACCGCCTGTTGGATGACTTTGGGAATGTCTTCCTTGTTAATGAGTTTAGTCAGCAATGTTATTAATGCGGTATCGCGAATGAATCCATTGTTATCCACTGCTATTTGTGTGTTGTTATCAAAAGTTGCTAATTTTTGTATAGCGGCTTGATTTAATAAGGCCTGATTGCCAGAAGCGTACAAGACTAGGGTAGGAGTATTGGACTGCAAATTGTTCAGCATGGTTTGATTTAATGCCGAACCAGTAATTCGCACGGGATCATAGCCATTCACAATTAGCCAACCTGCGGCGTTGGGCGTTTTATTTTTTAAAGCATTTAAGAATGCATCAATTGTTTTTATTTCTCGCCAGTCAGGACGTTGAAAAATATTTGTCGTGGAAAAGTCCACAGCATTTTGCGAAAGCCAGCCATAAAGAAGGAATTTGGAGTAAGTATCAATAAAACCAGGTACAACGAAAGCCCCTTGTAAATCGATGACCTGAGTGTCTTGTCCACGACAGTTTTTAATTAATGAAGCGCTATTTCCAACGGCTAATAATCGTTGTTTGCTAACGGCAACAGCAGAAGCAACGGGTTGTTTAGGATCCAAAGTTATAAAGGTTGCATTGGTATAAATGATGGTTGCATTTTGACAAAATAGTGGTGCTTCTTTCTGAGAGTGGCAACTAAGAGAGAAAAAAAGAATAGCCAATCCAATAGAAATTAAGAATACTGTAGGTCGCTTCATGTAACCTATCCTCTAATATGCATTAGCTTATCCTATCAAGTTCTTGATGAGGGGCAAAGCCTGTACCTCTAAATCTGATTTTCAGTCTGCAAACTTCATTAGGGAAAGAAGATGCATGTGTCTTATTATGGGTTAATTTTGTACAGCCAGCCAGCCTTATGATATAATCGCTTCAACAAATTCAGTGCTTGATTTGCCAAGTGAAACCGCATAATTTAGTGTGCTGTGTTTTGTAAATGTAGATAATTGGTCAAAACCAATCCTTAATTTACAAATCCAGCAGGGTGGCGTAAAGTAAGGCAAATTTTGTTTAGTTTTTACACGATTATTAAGGTTATCTTAAGCTTGTCCCGTTACAATGACCTTTTGCAAGTATTTTGGAACAGCAGAGAAGGAATGCAATGAGCAGTAAAAAACACGCGTTAACTATTTTTAGTTTGACAATGATTACTGTTGGTTCAGTCGATAGTATTCGTAATTTACCAGCAACAGCCCTATTTGGAAGTCAGTTGATTTCCTTTTTTATTTTAGGTGCTTTATTTTTCTTAATCCCAACTGCTTTAGTCTCTGCAGAATTAGCCTCTGGATGGGCAAAACAAGGCGGAATATATATCTGGGTTAAGGAAGCGTTTGGTAAGAAAACAGGCTTTCTTGCAATATGGTTGCAGTGGATTGAAAACGTCATCTGGTACCCCACCATTTTATCATTTGTAGCAGGAACAATTGGTTACTTGATTAATCCAGCTATGGCCAATAACCCTTATTTTCTGTGGTTGGTTATCATAAGCTCATTTTGGGGCGCTACCTTGATTAATTTACGGGGGATGCATTCTTCTGCACTGTTTAGCAATATTTGCGCTCTTTCCGGTCTATTATTGCCAATGGCATTAATCATTAGCTTAGGTGCAATGTGGATCGTTGGTGGTAATCCATTGCAAGTGCAATTTGATTCACACAGTATTAGTCCTCACTGGCAGGATAAATCAATGTGGGTATCCCTGACTGCCATTATGATGTCATTTTGTGGGATTGAAATTGCGACGGTTCATGCAAACGATGTCGAGAATCCGCAACAAGCGTTTCCCCGTGCTTTAATTTATTCGGTACTTATCATTCTAAGCACCTTAATTTTAGGTTCATTAGCCATTGCCGTGGTTTTACCCCACAATGACATCAATCTTGTAGCCGGAATTATGCAAGCTTTTGATGCATTCTTTGACCGATATCACTTAAGCTGGTTTATGCCGGTAGTTGCTGTAATGTTAGTAATGGGTGGATTAGGTGGCGTTAGCAACTGGATTATTGCGCCAACTAAAGGTTTGTTAGTTGCAGCAGAAGATGGCAATTTACCCTCGTTATTCCAAAAGGCTAATCGTAATGGTGCGCCTGTTGTTATGTTAATTTCGCAAGCTTTAATAGTAACTATTCTGTCGGCATTATTTTTGTTCATGCCTTCGGTTAACGGTTCATATTGGCTTTTGACTGCCTTGGCAGCACAGCTTTACATGCTGATGTATCTCCTTATGTTTTTTGCGGCCTTGAAGTTGCGTATTAGTGCTCCTCATCATCCTCGCACTTTCCGTATTCCTGGCGGAATAATTGGTATAGGCCTGGTGGGAGGCATCGGTATTGTGGGCTGTTTAGCAACATTGGCTGTAAGTTTTATGCCACCCGAAGGAATTAATGTCGGTTCAGTCAGCCGTTATGAATTAACCTTAATTGTTGGGTTGATACTAATGTGTCTGCCACCTTTCATCAGCACCTGGTTTCAGGCTCGCTCTAATGCAGCACAGCAATTAGAAACTGATGCAGCTGCTGCTTAATTAAAAAAAATGAGTGTTGGTCTATCTATTAATGAATTAGAAGCTCGTTTGCCAGAACTTGAATGGCAAATGAGTTCGTTAGGCCACAGTGTTTCCACAAAAATGTTACCCAAAGGCTTATTTCGCTTGCCAGATGAGGCTAGTCCATCGGCTTTTATTGATGATATCAAGACCGATCTTAAAAGGTTGAGTGACTCTCAAAATACACATGGCAGCTACTATCTTGCACAAAGGATACGGCAAAAAATTAATGTATTAGTTGGTTTATGTCGCTTGGAAGCGAAGCAACCCTCAGAGCGGCAGGGCAAATTTTATTTAAATGTCATTACATCGCGTCAAAATTTTGTCGGAGAATTAGAAAAAGAAATTAGCCTTTTAGCCCAACAACGACAGGCTATACTCAACCGTTTAGAGCAAGTGAACGTGGGTCTTCAACTAACGCTGAAAGCCGAGTTGGGTGAAATTGAAAAGCGACTGACTTTGGCACAGGAAGCAATGTCTCGCATTACCAAATGGTAACCTTTAATCATCCAGAAAGGATCTTCTCGTCTTTTGCAATTAGAGAGGCAAAATCTTCTGCAGACATAGGATAACCATAAAAGAAACCCTGACCTTCATCACAACTACAATTCTTTAAAAACTGCACTTGTTCAGGTGTTTCAATTCCTTCGGCAAGAACTCGAAGTTTAAGACTATGTCCCATTGCGATAATCGCCTCAATAAGCGATGCGTTATTATGATCAGTAGTACAATCTTGGGTGAATGATTGATCGATTTTGAGTTTATTGACTGGGAATGCTCTTAAGTAATTTAAACTTGAATAGCCTGTGCCAAAATCATCAATAATTAGGTTAATACCCAGTTCTTTGAGCTGCTTTAGCTTGTAGAGATTCTGCTTTTTATCATCCATAATGGTGCTTTCAGTTAACTCAATTTCAATGTACTGCGGATCAAGTTGAGATTTCTCTAAGGTCTCTTTTATAAATTCAACGAAATTATCCCTCAAAAGTTGAACGCCAGAGACATTAACGGCAAGTCGAAGTGGCTTAAGCCCTTGTTTTTGCCAGGCTTTATTCTGTTGACAAGCATTGGCGAATATCCACTCGCCCAAAGGGATAATGAGTTTTGATTCCTCAGCAATGGGGATAAATTCTAACGGTTGAATAACTCCTTTAACAGGGTGATTCCAGCGAACTAAGGCTTCAACACCGATAACTGCACCGGATTTTAGATCAACAGTTGGTTGATATTCCAAGAAAAATTCATTGGCTATCAATCCATTACGCATGTCCATCTGCATTTGCAGATTCTTTTGCATATGCTCATTGAGTCTATCATCAAAAAGCTTAAAATTATTTCGCTCTTTTTTAGCTAAATACATTGCCATATCAGCATGTTTTAGCAGTGTCGCAGGATCTTTTCCATGATTCGGGAACAAACTTGCCCCTATACTTGCGGTAATTACAATCTCATGATTAAGCAGTCGCAGAGGTTTGGTTAATCGACTAAGAATTTTTTGTGAAAGTTGGAGGATATCGTCTTTTTCATTAAGGATGAATAAGATTACAAATTCATCTCCACCAAAACGGGCTACCGTATCGCTTTGACGAGTACATAAGGTTAGTCTTCTCGCTATTTTTTGCAGTAAAATATCACCAGGATTATGACCAAGATTATCATTAATTAATTTGAAATTATCGATATCCAGAAAGAAGATAGCAACTTGATTGCCATAACGTTTAGCATAGGCAATTGCTTGATGAATTCTATCGTACAATAATGTTCGGTTAGGTAATCCAGTTAAAAGATCATGAGTTGCTTGATAAGCCAGTTGCTTTTCCATTTGCTTACGCATGGAAATATCACGAAAACTCCATACATAACCTACAGTGACATGACGTAGTTTATGAGGCTTGGAATGCCATTCAAAAATATTTTCTGTAGTTAGTACTACCTCACAATCAATTTCCAGCTCAGGATTGACCCGTAATTCATCTATTTTTGCAAGAAACTCTTGGGGATGTTTGAGTTGATGTAATATTTCGTCAATGAGGATAAAAGGATCGGATTTTACCGTGAGTTTCTCGCTAATTTTCCACATATCAATGAAATTTTGATTGTAATATTCGATGTGTCCTTTTAAATCAATCACGAGTAAACCATCCGTTGTCGATTCCAATGTGGATTTCGTGATAGCCAAGGATTTTTCCAATTCATGCGTACGTTTTGCAACACGGCGCTCTAATGACTGATTAAGACTATCAAGATCAATATTCTTATAATGTAATGAAAGAAAATTAGCGAGAATTTTATTGGAATAATAACAACTGATAAAAACCGCTGGCATGTATATTAACCCGCAAAACCCTAAAAGAATGTAAATATTACCTTGCCAAAATAGCCATAAAGTAAAAGGAATAAATGCTGGGAAAAGATAAAGAGAATAGGTTGAAATAACTGGTGAAAAAAATGAAAGTGAGCCCGATGTAAGACCAAAAATAAGTATCACGACAAAACTTTGATGGACAAGGCTTTCTGTCGGCATTAAAACAGAGCTGGCAAAGCCCCAACCACAGCCTGAGAGAAACGTAAAAATCGAAAACCATCTTAGCCAAACTACAGGATCATGTTGTCTTTTTTTGATTTTGTAAGACATTGAGATACCAAACCAAAAAAAACTGACCAGCAAGATATAAATTAGCCAGCCGAAAAGTAGTTTATGGCTAACTACAGGCCAAATTGCGATAGCGAGAAAAATTGCTGCACCTGATTGCGCCGCAATACCAAAGGGATTTTGCACATAAAGCAAATGCACTTGATCAGCTAAAATTTTATTGGATGGCGAAGTTCGAGTACTTTTCTTCCCATGAAATAAGGTGGTTTTATTGCTGTTTCTTAATCTCATTAATTAACCCAGCCTCCGACCATCCATTTGAATTTTAAGTGGCTGATGATCCACTGTTATGTAGATTAATTATAGTAGTAATCTAAACGACTGAGGATGCGGTTATACTTTAATAGGGGTTTTAGAGGAAAAGGGGGCTACTTCACCTTTATTTTAAATAAATAATACAATAAGTTAGCTCCTGATTGCATTGATATTATAGGTGCATTGCTGGCTATAAAGGAATGACAAGCAATGAAAGAAGGGTAATAATGCAAGAATATTGTAAAAAATGACAAAAGTCACAACCACAAGCATAAGAGGCATGGATGTTTAAAAAAATACTTGTAAGTAACCGTGGTGAAATCGCACTACGCATTGTTCGCGCTTGTAAAGAAATGGGAATTGAGGCAGTTACTATCCATAGCATAGCTGACCGCTATGCATTACATGTTAAGCGTGGTTCTCACTCTCATTGTTTGAGCAAGAAACCTCTGGAAGCCTATTTAAATGGTCATCGAATCATTGAGTGTGCGAAAGCAGTTGGTTGTGAGGCTATTCATCCAGGATATGGCTTTTTATCAGAAAATCCAGATTTTGCAGCAGCCTGTGAACGAGCGGGGATAGTATTTATTGGTCCCTCTGCCAAAGTGATTGCCACGATGGGGTCGAAAGTTGCTGCAAGACTTGCCATGCAAAAGGCCGGTATTCCAGTTATTCCAGGTAGTGACGGTAACTTGGAAACGATTGATGAGGCTATCGCTTGTGCCGAAAAATTGGGTTATCCAGTGATGCTTAAAGCGACCTTTGGCGGCGGTGGACGCGGTATTCGTCTATGCCATGATGCTGAGCAAATCAAACAACAATATGCTCGTGTGCAATCAGAAGCGAGTAAAGCGTTTGGTAATGCCCATATTTTTATGGAGAAATTCGTTTTCAATCCGCGTCATATTGAGGTGCAAATTCTAGGTGACAATAGCGGAACTATTTTGCATCTATTTGAACGAGATTGTTCTATTCAACGCCGTCATCAGAAGCTAGTGGAAATCGCCCCGTCAGTACAATTAAATGAGGAAACGCGCAAGCTTTTATACGACTATGCAGTAAGGGCCGCTAGTGCGGTAGGGTATACAAATGCGGGTACAGTGGAGTTCATTTTGGATGAGAAAAATCAGCCCTATTTTTTAGAAATGAATACACGTCTACAGGTAGAACATCCTGTAACGGAGCAGATTACAGGCATTGACCTTGTGCAGGAGCAAATTCGTATAGCAGCCGGTGAGACACTGACCCTCAAGCAGGAACAAATAGAACGCCGAGGTTTTGCTATAGAGTTTCGCATTAATGCAGAAGATCCACAAAACGATTTTCTGCCAAGTTTTGGCCGTATAACTCGCTATTATGCACC
This sequence comes from Legionella hackeliae, assembly GCF_000953655.1. Classification (NCBI taxonomy): domain Bacteria; kingdom Pseudomonadati; phylum Pseudomonadota; class Gammaproteobacteria; order Legionellales; family Legionellaceae; genus Legionella; species Legionella hackeliae. Next base: position 3,109,780 of record NZ_LN681225.1, on the reverse strand, counting down.
AGGCGGCCCGGGGGTGCGTACCGATAGTGCAATTTATACTGGCTACACTATCCCACCAGATTATGACTCTCTCTGCGCAAAGCTTACGGTTTGGAGCCTTGATTGGCCTTCTGCCTTACGTCGTGCTCGAAGAGCACTGGAGGAAATGCGAGTATTTGGTGTAAAAACCACCATTCCTTTTTATTTAGAAATGTTGAAATCAAAGGAGTTTCAAGAGGGATTATTGACCACCGGGTTGATTGAGGCTCATCCTGAATGGTTACGGTACTCTAATAAGTCATTACCACACCATAAAGCGGCGGTTATTGCTGCGGCTTTGGCACATTATAACAAGCAATCAGAGGCGCAATAAATTTTTATAGTTTGTTTATCGAACTATTAGATAAATTTGAAGTTAATTTTGAGGGCTAATTTATTAGTTTTATTAAAAAAAAATTTTATCTTAATTGTTTCTTAATGTTTGGGCGCTATGATTACTTTATCTGCAGAAAATAAAAGAATTTTTCATGGCCCACTGTAAAAAATTTATCGCTGGGATTGGCGCTATTAACTTTACTGAATCGTCAGCCCGACTTCTAAGACAAGCTTTATTATCCTGTGCCTATCAAGAATTGCAACAAGAGCTGAAAGAAATTGAAGACAGGAAAGCTCTTTTACCACAGCGGATTCAGGATAGCGATTTAGGCAATAAACAACTCATTGTTTATAAACAAAAACAGGATGAGGCTGCCTTAAGAATAAAGGCTCAACTAAAAGTCCTGGAGAATTTAGCTGCCGAAGCTCCCCCTTTTAAGTTAGAGACTAAAGTAGTCATCGATGAAGCCTTTATTCAAGATTTCGCAATAAATTTCCGAAATATTAGGCACTTGGCTGAAACATTGTCGGATGCACCGACCATAATTAAGCAACAACAAACCCGCTTATACACAGAAATTCTTTTTAAACTGACTCAACGAGAACAAGAAACTCAGTTGCAGACTTTATCTTTTGATGATATCCGCGAAATGATAAAGCAGGCATTGGTAATTTACGAGCGTGAAACGGATATTCAATTACGTAATCAGGCGCAAACGCTCATTCACATGGGAATTTTTGAAATTGTCCGGGGAGATTGTGAGCGCATAAAGGCTAAAGAAAAATTATCATCCTATGCTCAATATCAAGAGTTCCTTCTTTTATTAAGCGACAAGCTTCTTGATGTTGGTGTGTCCGACGTTATTGATAATTTAAGTGAATACAGGGATACAAAGGGACGAAATATTGCTGATTTACTGCAACAAATCGAAAACAAACTGAATATTACTCAGGATGATAGTTGGAATGACGATAGCAAGATTAAGGCTTTAAAAACCAAAAAGGCCCTTTTTCACAAACTGCGCTTTGGACAAGAAGACCGCCGGGAATATGTAGGCCAAGTGCAAAGCAACCTTGCCCGGGATTTGTTCTGGGGCAGAAATATTCGCGATACCGAATTATTTACGGTACGTGGTGTTTCTGAAGACGTTTTCTCAATGCTTGTCCAGCAAAATTTTCTAATTAATTCTAAATTCGAAAAAACGGATGAATCTTCACCCGATTTTTCTCTTGCAGAGAGAAGGTTAAAGGCTGTCATTGATGCTGTAAAAGTAACTCGAAAACCCAAGAAGAATGGACCGGAATTATTTCCAATTGGTAACAGTGGAGTGTTCGCAAAAAATACAGACGCCCTGAGTAAAATGGTAGAAACTGTCTCCCATGAATTAAAAGAAAAATTTACTACCCCAACATTTAAAATTATTAATGGATTCATTCAGGTTGATTTTTATTATACATCCCTGGATGGTCAAACCCTTAGTAAGAATATTTTAAGCACGGGAGGGATCGGATTTGAATCCACGACATTGCTAAAAACCTTAAGAGGACTTGAGAGCGCAGTTCCTGGTATAGAAGCTATTACGCTACGTGGCAAAACCTTAGCAGAAATTCGTAACCAGATTAAAACTCTTGGGAACGAGAAATTAGAAAAAGCATGCAGCCGACAGTTGGGACTATTAGAACAAGCCTTTAAGCGTGAAGATGTTAAAGAAATAGCGGACTTAAAATTAAGTAATGACGAAGAAGTTTTACTCCGCAAATTACTGGAGCTGCAATTTATTGCTCCAATTCACACGGTCACGGATAACTCAAAAATTCTAGAGGAGGCTCTTAAAAGAATAGGAGCCAATCAATTTAAGAATGCAGTAAAAATAGAGGGTTTAGAGGATGCTGTTAAAGGCGCTTATGAGCGTTTAGCTGCTCTAAATGCAATTAATGTTCCCAGTCATGCCTTACCTATATTACAAAAAGCAAAAACGCTTTTCTCCGAAGAAAGAAAAGAAAAACTTAATACTCTAAATGACCTATTAAAATCAACCAAGTCTGCAACCGAGAAAGAGAACGAACTAACTAAACTCTTTGTCGAAGAATACACAGGAATGTCTCAAACTCTGGGGCTGTCCTCTGAAACAGAATTTAGCCGATTGGAAGCGGATGTTCGCGGTATGGCTAGAGAAATCATCAAATTAATTGAGCGTACTGAGAAGGGGCTTCCGGCTTTAACGCCTAAGGAAGAAGCTGCTTATTTTGATGCAATCCAGCAAATAGCAAGAGAACTTTCTAAGATATCGCTGTCTATGCATGAGGTACAGTTTAAAATTCCTCATGGACTTAAGGCAAAAGAACCTATCACTCTTATTGATATCCACGGAAAGAAACACCAATTTACTCTTGACTTAAAGACAGAACAGTTACCTTATTCACTCATTAAACCCCCAGGTGCAAGTGATTTTATTTTTTCCTATGGGGGTAGTCGAGGTATTATCGCTCCCTTTGCGGGTTTGGATGAGGCCTATGCAGGAGTAGGCAAGAAAAAAGGACGTCTTTTTACGCATTCCAGATTGTTAGGTGTGGGACAATACGGTTCTGTCAAAGAGGTGGAAAGTTTGTTGTCCGGATTAAACCAGGTAACTAAAAAAGGCTATGCACTGGATACGGAACCGTTTACCGATGAAAGTCGCAGCAAACAAAGAACCCGTCCAATTACTGCTCGCAAAGATCCCTACTATCGTGTTGAAAGAGATCTTATGCAGAATCTTTCCGCTGTTGCTAAGGCCAGTGGAAACGCAACTGTAGGAGAAACTCAATATTGGCTTGAAATGGATAAACCCCGATTCAAAGGAGAATTATATGCACAAGACGGCTCTTTGCAGCAATACCGTCTGCTAACTGCACGGGCCAAGGGACAGACCTTTGCTGACAAAGCGAATAAAGACTTAAATTATTATCCCAAGGATAGACTGGCTTACCACGATCCTACTCAGCGAAAAGCCAATGATCTAGACGCTTTAACCGACATGCTTGCCTTATCACAAGCATTAGTCAGCGAAGCCTATAAACTTCAAACTTTAGGCTCCACTGCAGAGTCTAAACAGCTGGGTTTTGCCCATAACGACATTAAACCAGAAAATTTTATTTACAAACGTAAAGCGGATGGCAGCTTCGAAGTGCGTTATATCGATTGGGCTACCGGCGGATTTGTGCAAAAGTATACTGGAAAAAAAGAAAAACTTGATGAAATCTTTGTTGAATTATTCGGTGAGGGACTTACTTTTGAGTTAAAGGACAATAAGTGTACGGATAAAAATGGTCGTTTTGTACGCATAGAAGAAGGTTCTAAAATCGTCTATGGAATAAATCCAACTTTACAAATTCTACATGGGGCTCGTAATGGAACTTTACCCTACATTAGTCCTCAAGTATTAGGCAAGAATAGAGAAAAGCAATCCCAACCCGCTGGTGTGTATAATTCTGATTTTAATACGGTTTTTGAGGCAAACGATCCTACCTCGGACGATTGGGCATTAACCGCAATGACCTTTGGGATCTGTAATCTGGAAGCCTACTTTGCTTTGGTGAAAGGACGGGCGGTTGCTGATTACGTTATTCCAGGTATCTTAGCGTTAGAGGGACTTCCTCCGCATGAAAAACTAGTAATTATTGATGACAAAAAATTTACTGAATTTTTTGCATGCCGTAATCCAAGCGATAGTTCTGCATTCAATACTGGTGTTGTAGCTACTCATCCAACCCCCGTTATGTTTATTCCCTCAAATCAACGCGAGGGCGAGCCTTTACATTTATTTCGTAGACTCCAGGAGTTGCAACGGAGCTTGGCAAGCGACAAGGACGTGGATGAGTCTAAAACAAAAATTGCCAGGGAAATTGAGACGATTTTAAGTACGGTGTATAACGCCATTGCTTCAGGTAAGGGACTCAATAAACAAGAGTTGACTAAACAGTTGGATGCTGCCCAGCGTTGTTTACAAAACTATGAAAAAATTAAAGATACCAATTACCAAGAGGGTCTTCTAAAGCAAGAAGTATTACACTCTCTTTTAAAGGCAATCCATGAAAGACCAGTCTCTGCAGATGATTTATTAAAATCTTTCCCCGAAGATGGACCTAGTCAACTAAAAATATTGTGCACCTATCCTTCATCTGTAGAGCAGAAAAAACAGGTCGTAGAAATTTTTCAAAAGACGTTTAGCGAATCCGCGTTTGTTGACAAATTTATCGGAGAAAAAGCACCAGCCCGTGATCTTTTTAAGGACATGATTGCTCGGCACCAAACAGAAATTTTAATCAGCTTATTGGCTAAGATACCTGAGAATAAGAACGAAGACTTTATCAAGATTGTTTCTGAGGACGGGTTGTTGCATTATGCCGCTGAACAGGGATTAACAAAGGTATTTGGTAGCTTAGTAGACGCATTAACTCGCGCAGGAGCTACTCCAACGGCAATTCTTGATTTATCACTTATTGAATATAAATCCGGTCCTAAACAAGCTCACAATGCGTCACATCTCAGGTGGTCAACGTCTTGTTTTCATATTGCGATTCGCAATAATAATCCAAAGTTATTAGCTAGACTTTTAACATTGTTACCTGATGAGAACAATGATAAAAATATCATCGACGAGGCTCTACATTTTTGTGCGGTATTAGGAAATAAGCAATTATTTCAACAGATTGAAAAAGCGCGACTGCATGCCACCTCTCCTGTAACCGCAGCAAGAATTATGGGGATAAAACTGCCACCGGAATATTTATCACCCTATCATCTTTTCCTCAATAATGAGGCCACTTTAGCTGCCATTAAATGGAAGACGCTAACTAATCAACCGGAGCTTGGTAAGCAATTTTTGTTATCTTCAGATGGAAATCCATTGTTGATCGCGGCAGCAAAAGCAAATTTTGCAGGTGTTTTTCAATTGCTCGAATTGGGCAAAGCAATTGATTTTGAGGATTGGACAAAAGTTTTGTCCGAAACCGACGCGAATGGAAAAAATCTCCTAAATTACATGCTTGAATTAAATCAACTGGAGCATCTCAGTCGTTTTATTAATTTTATTAAAGAAACTACTGAAAATAGCAATGATATTTTGGTTCAGCTATTGAGTAACCCGCATCCCGTTAATCCTCTTAAAAACTTCCTGAGTCAACAAACAAATAGTGATCAGCATTTTGTAGTTGTCAAAATGTTGCTTGACACTATCTGTAGTAATTTTGCCACAGCAACTATAGAACAGCAGCAAGCGCGGGTAGTCGCTCTTTTAATCAATAAAGATTGGCTTATTGAGCAAGCAAAAGATACAAAAAATTTCGAAGAACTTAATAAGCTTTTACAAAATGAAGCGTTATCTATACCGTTCAAACAAAGCCTTTTCAAAACACTAAAAGAAGCCTCTCAAGACAATGTTGCCAGAACTTTTTATGAGAAGTTGCTTACAGAAGTTTCAAGAATCCCTGTCGAAATTGATAAAAAAACCCAATTAGAAATTTCAGGAGTGTTTGCTGAAGTCATAAGACAATCTTCTGATTTTGAAGAATTGTTTAAAGCGTTAACTGAAGAGCATAAGGTTGCAAGTGAGTTTGAAAGAGATGCTAGAGATCTGAAAGAGAAAGTACAAAAATATGCTGAGAAAGAGCAAAGGTTAGAAAGTACGCTCAAACAGCAACAAGTTGAGGCAACTGAACTTAAAGAAACATTGCATCAGACGAAGGATCAATTAGAGAAAGCAAGTGTTCTTACTTTGAAACTTCAACAAAAGTCTGAAAAGGCTACCAAGGATTATCTTGCAAAAGAAACCTTGCTAAAGCAGGAAATTGAAAAGGAGAAGAGTAGCGTTGCTGCTGTCGAAGAAGAACTGCGAGAGGCTAAAGAGCAGCACCAGCAAGAGCAAGAAAGGTTAGTGTGTGCGCTAAAAGAGGTCGAGAGTCACATAAACGTTCTGAAGCAGGAATTGGAAGAAAAGAGTAGTGAGTTAGACAGTAAAGGAAAGAGTTATCGTCAGCTTGAGGCTCAATATAAAGAGCTTGAGGAGAATAAGAATAGTCTTGTAGAGGAATTAAAGCATTCGAAGAGTGTCGAAAAAGAGACACAAGAAAAACTGTTAGCAGAGATTAAAACCCGAGAAGGCAAAGAGTCTGACTTACAAGAATTAGGGAAGCAACTTGACGCATTGCGTGATGAGAAAACAAAGTTAGGGCAAGAGCTAGAGTCGTTGCAGACACTCAACAAGCGTTTAGGTGAGGAAAATAGCGAGTTGCAACAACGAGTCAAAGAATACAAAGAGAATAGTGAAACATTAGACAGGGAACTGAAGAAGTACCTGAGCGAGGTTGTAACACTCAAAGAGGGCTTGCAAGAGACTCAGGAAAAACTACAGGAAGCAAGTGCTCGTACTTCGCAACTTGAGGAAGAGATTAAGACGAAGCAAGACGAGTATGATAGGCAGGAAGCTTCGCTTAAAGAAGAAATTGAAGAAACGAAGAAGACATCTGAAAGTGGAATTAAAGCGGCTGAAGAGAAGCTTCGCCAAGCTAAAGAGCAGCACCAGCAAGAGCAAGAAAGGTTAGTGTGTGCGCTAAAAGAGGTCGAGAGTCACATAAACGTTCTGAAGCAGGAATTGGAAGAAAAGAGTAGTGAGTTAGACAGTAAAGGAAAGAGTTATCGTCAGCTTGAGGCTCAATATAAAGAGCTTGAGGAGAATAAGAATAGTCTTGTAGAGGAATTAAAGCATTCGAAGAGTGTCGAAAAAGAGACACAAGAAAAACTGTTAGCAGAGATTAAAACCCGAGAAGGCAAAGAGTCTGACTTACAAGAATTAGGGAAGCAACTTGACGCATTGCGTGATGAGAAAACAAAGTTAGGGCAAGAGCTAGAGTCGTTGCAGACACTCAACAAGCGTTTAGGTGAGGAAAATAGCGAGTTGCAACAACGAGTCAAAGAATACAAAGAGAATAGTGAAACATTAGACAGGGAACTGAAGAAGTACCTGAGCGAGGTTGTAACACTCAAAGAGGGCTTGCAAGAGACTCAGGAAAAACTACAGGAAGCAAGTGCTCGTACTTCGCAACTTGAGCAAGAGATTGAAAATACTACAACTGCTTTTCTTGAGAAAGAAATTCTGCTTAAAAAACAAATTGAAGAAACGAAACAGAGCGCTGAAAGAGATGTGGCTGGGGTAAAACAAAAGTTAGCTGAAGCTGAAAAATCTTATCAGGTCACTCTAAATTCACTAAGTGTTTCTTTAAAAGAAGTTACAGAGGAAGTGCAACAATTGCAGAGCAGTCTTCAAGAAAAAGACCTCCAATTTAAGGTGAAGGAGGAAAGTTATAAGAAACTTGAGACAGAATCTGCTGAACTCAAACAGTTAAAAGAAAAGTTACAAAAAGAACTCTCTGATTCAAAGCGTCTCTCAGAAAGTACTATTAGCGAACTTCAAATGAAGTTGGATGTAGAGACAAAGGCCGGTGTAGATAAACAAGCCAAACTCCAGGAGCTGTCGCAACAACTTGGAAACTTACAGGCGACTCTTAAATCGCAAACAGAAGAACTGCAGACTAAAAATGGTGAGCTTGAAGACGTAAAGAGATTTTTAGAGTCTGAGCATATCCGGTTCTCGCAGGAATTAGAGACAATAAAAAAACAAATAGAAGAAGAGCGGTATAAAGCTCAAGAAGCAGAGACAAAGCAAAAACAAGCTGAAAAAAGTGCGGAAGAAGCACAGCTGGAAACGAGGCGAATATTGGAAGAAATGAAACGCCTTCGTAAGGAAATGGAAATTCAAGAAGCTAAAGTTAAAGCACGCGAGCAACGCGTCGCAGAGCGGGAGCAACAGGTCGAAGAGCGTGCTGCTGAGGTCGAGGCGCTTCATCAAGAGGTTTTACGTGTTGAGGAAGATGTGCATCGTCGTGAAGATGAACTAGCGCACGCAGAGATTCCTATTGAGAATCCCCGTGAACTTGCACGCAGGAAAGCGATTACTGCTCTGAAAGCTAAATTTGCAAGAAGTATTGATGATGATTTGTTAACAGCAATCAGCCATGCTACAAGCAATGAAGATTTAGCAAAACTGGGTCTAGATTTAAAGTATCTGGCAGTTTTAGAGCACGACGATTATTTACTGATTGCCGATGCAACAGATGAACGATTAACACAGTTACAAGAGGAACGCTCTGAAATTAAAACGGAACTGTTAGAACGTAACTATAAAGCAGTATTAGGGGAAAACAGAGAAAAATTGAGACGGATCTACAATAATCTCAATAAAATAGACACATTGGATAAAGGAATCACTAATGAGCTCAATTACCTGGTGCAGATTTCACCTCTGCACTGGTTTAGTCCAGCGTTTCAAGCATCACTCAAAAAGAATGCCCATGAATTAGCTCCTCATTATGAAAGGTTAGCAGAAGGATGTAATGTAGTTGTTGATTACTTAAAACCACTAAGTATTGAGCTAAAACATCAATTCCGTAGTTTACCCTCAATCGAGGAAATAGAACATCTGCCAGAGAACTCGCCAAAGAGAAGTGACATTGAAAGTCGCCGTGCATTATTAACTCGTTATTTACAGCGAGTGCAAGGGCAACTTGATTTGTATGAGCCTTTATACAAATTATTAAATGGTGATCCAGCAGCTTCGAATCCTCTATTGAGACAAGGCATTCGAAAAACCCTCAAATATGCTCAAGATGAAAAATACTCGTTAAAATTTTCATCGTTTTCCAGTGATTACCGTGATTATTCACAAGAGGAGAGAGCACTTCATTTGCAAGCAGGATATGAATCGAATGTGGAGGGAAATGTTACCGAGATATCGAGTAATACCGGTCTTGCACACTATCAGGTCGTTGAGTCAGCGAAACAAAATTATTTTCGTGAGCATATTATTAATCCTGACGATCAATTTTGTGGCTACTTTATTGAAGATCGTGCAAAAAATCTTGATAGCCCGCTCTATGGCGATTCGCTTAAAGGGTATCGTCCAAGTATAACTATTACAGTGAGTAAATTCCCGCAGGGGCCAGATTCTCGTGATCCGCAATTAATTGCCGCTCGTGTACAGTATGCCTTGGCTGTGGCGACACATTTATTGTCAGAGTTTGTTGAACCACCCACTGCAAAAGACCCTGTTATTATGCGAGGACCTAATCCAGAAGAACTACGTTACTTATGGACTGCTATGGTTTTAGTCGGTAAAGAAGTGTCAGGATTTCAATTTCCTCCTGAGGCAGTTGCAGTTGCTTCGGCAGTCTTTAAGCCAGGTCTTGAAATGGAGAAAACGGGTTTTTGGGGTGGTTGGACCACCCAGTGGAGAGCTAATTCTTGTTACGAGACCAGCTTTAGAGGCCAACCCTCGGTGGATATATGGCTGACTGGACTTAAAGAGGCAAGTAGACATCGTGCTAATTTCAAGGGAGAGAGCGATCGAATTAAGAAATTAGTCGGCGACGTGACGCAAACCTTTTTTGGTAATGCAAAAGCTAAGACCGTCGTTGAAGACTTAAAACAAGAAGTTCTTAAGAACGGCCCCAATGCCGGTGGTTAATTCCCTTAAAGAGGAATACAGGAAGGTTACCCTGTATTCTTCTTGTTTCTTTGGATAGATATCTTATCAGCGGTTTTTTCATTTAATGATTTATTCTTTTTAAACGTACAGGCTTACAGGAGACAACGTATGGCAGATTTTCAATATGTTGAGAAACATAATGGCCAATATATTCCTTTCCCAAAGAAACAAATCCGAGCGACTCATGACAAAAAATTTCCTTATGAAGCTTATACTGGTGCATGCGCAGGAACTGTTGCGTCTGTTTTGGAGCGATTAATTTTTCAAGCCTCGCCTTCCCTTCATTTTTTTAAAAGAAGCCCATCAGTACTTCTTCCCTCTCCTGAGAAGTGCATTATCAACCAATGTTTTTATGAACAAGATCCTGAGTATTTTTTTACCCGATTGGTTCGGGACAAGTTACACATTAGTCAAACAGGTTATCCTCAGAGTGAGGAGTATCGACATGATATCAATGATATAGCAAATACGTTGACAAATGATGGCGATAAAAATGAGATTATTTTACTGAATGTGATTTTAAGTGTTGACGCAAAAAAAGCGGGACCAGCAACTCAAGATCACATGATGGCGTTAATCAAACATGATGGACAATATATTTTTTGTGATCCCGATGCAGGTATTGCTATTTTTAATAAATCAGATGCGCTTAAGGCATGGTTGAAAGACGAGACAGTTGAGGGCGCTCTTAAGTATTGCAGCAATTATGTTGAGACAAAAATGTTGATATCGAGTCGCAAAAATGATGAAAATGCAATGGTGACCAATGTCAAAAGAAAGGTACAAACTATTCACATGCAATGTTACACTTACGATTCGATAGTCTCCTCAAGGATTCAAGCTAATTTATAACGAGGGTAGAATTAGGAGATGCAAGTCTCCTAATGGCTTAAAGAGAATAATTGTCAATTAGACGAATCTGACCAATTGTCACGGCAATGTAGCGTCGTCCCTGATATTCTTCAATATATTCAACATGAATATTATTTTGCTTTAATTCATTCGCGATCAGTTCACAAGAAGACTGTGGTTGATGAAATATTCTTGCAAATTTATCTGCCTCTATACGTTGCTCTGGTGTTAAGCGATTATTACGAGAGCTGAAAGCGAGTCTACTTTGTTCGCGAATAGTGGGACACGATTTTACATGAATTTCCATAAAAAAAGCGCTGACCATTTCTCGAATTAATAAATACTGCTGATAATCCTTCTCACCAAAATATGCCTGATGAGGTTTAACAAGATTAAGCAATTTCATCACTACGGTGAGAACACCGGTAAAATGTCCTGGTCTGTGTTTCCCTTCCATGAGTTGACAAAGTTCGGTTTCCTGAATTTGAAAGCGATAACCATCGCAATAGACAGCATTTTCCGTGGGAAGTAAACAATAATCCACATTTAATTCTTTCAATAAAGCAAGATCGGCCTCTATTGTGCGGGGATAATGCGTAAAATCATCGGAGCGATTAAATTGAGTAGGGTTAACAAAAATACTGGCAATAGTATATTCATTCTCTAACTTGCTTTGCTGAAATAAAGAGGCATGGCCTTTATGTAAGTTTCCCATTGTGGGCACAAACCCTATGGATTTAGGCGACATAGAACGACGGAAGGCTAACCAGTCTTTCATATCGTGAAAAATTTGCATGAATGCTCCTTGAACGGACTGTTGAACCGTTCTCTAAGTTAAAAGAACGGTCATTTCAGAGAGATTGTCTTTTAAAATGCATGCTCGATGGATGGAAACTGAGCTTGTTGTACTTGTAGCGCATACTCATTAATGGCCGCTAATATGACTTCCTTTGCCTTAGCATATTGCTTTAGAAAACGTGGTCTAAACTCAGTCTGTAATCCCAAAAGATCATGCCAAACCAGCACTTGACCATCAGTGCCTACCCCCGCGCCAATACCAATAGTAGGTATGGAAAGATTTTGAGTAATTGTTGTTGCCAATTGCTGTGGAACGCATTCAATAACAACCGCAAAACATCCGCAAGACTCTAGTTTAAGGGCTTGCTCTATCAGGGATAGGGCTTGCTCCTCATCTTTTCCTTGTACTTTATATCCACCAAGTTGGTGAATAGATTGAGGCGTTAAACCGATGTGACCAATGACAGGAACTCCGGCATTTACAAGATAGCTAATCGTTTCGCAGGTGTCTGCATCGGCACCTTCAATTTTAATTGCATGGGCGCCTGCTTGCAGTAATTGTCGTACATTTTGAATAGTATCGGCTTTGGAAACCCGATGTCCTAAGAATGGTAAGTCGCTAATTAGGAACTGTTGGCCAATACCGCGAGCAACGGCTTTTGTATGCAATACCATCATTTCCATGGTTGCCATCACCGTTGTTTCATAGCCATGAACAGCCATTGCCACAGAGTCGCCTACTAGAATGCAATCGATATGAGACTCAGCAACAATTCGAGCAGAGGGATAATCATAGCAAGTGATCATACTAATTTTGGATTGTTGCTGCTTTTTACGTTTAAAATCATGTATTTTCATGCTAGTCCTCCTTTATCTGAGGGGAAAAGCAAAGAAAATAAAAGCGTTAATATAGGTACCTGTCTCATGGATCAAGTCCTCCTGAAAGTGAATTTATAATTAAAAGTCACCGCAAAAGAGTCGGTGCTTTGTTGATCTTAAAGGACGCGCATGAAATTGCAATATGCGTTATCATTGTATTTTTAACCAGTATCGATTTTTTATGCTGTTAACCGAAAAATTAGATAAAGCGGGTGAACATCCTTTTAGTTTTACTGGAGGAGCCGGAATTCTTGAAGGTATCTTAACTGTGCCAGTTCAAATGAATGGCTCCTACGTTGCTTTTTTAGGGCATCCTCATTCGTTACAAGGTGGAACAATGAATAATAAAGTTGTTACTACCATGGCACGGACGTTTAAAGAGTTAGGCATTCCTAGCTTGCGTTTTAATTTTCGCGGCGTTGGCCAATCGGCTGGTGTGTATGATGATGGGATAGGTGAAAGTAAAGACATGTTGCTGCTTGTTAAACTGTGGGAACAGGAAAGAAAAAATTCACGAATTTTATTTGCAGGTTTTTCATTTGGTTCTTATGTCGCTTATCGTGCAGCTTCTCAGCATCCACATGAATTGTTACTGACTATCGCCCCTCCTGTGCATCATTATAACTATCGAGAATTTCAACCAGCACCTCATCCATGGGTGATTGTACAAGGGGATACGGATGAGGTTGTGCCTGCTTCTTTAGTGGAAGAGTTTGCGACAGGTTCAATACCTCCTCTTCCTGTTATTCACTTTGGAGAAACGGGGCATTTTTTTCATGGCAAATTGCTAGAGCTTAAGACTAAACTCACCGAAGCTATTCATACTCAGGGGTTATTGTGAGAGTGATTCAGCAGTATGATGCCGCAGTTGCTTCTGGTGACATTGAAAATGATCCCATACAACGTACTGTTTTAGAGTCAATGCAACGCTTGTCTGATGACTTGCAACTTCCTCGTCGCTCCTGGCTGAATTGGTTGCAAAAGTCATCACAGCCTGTGGGATTATATCTATATGGACCCGTAGGAGTGGGAAAAACGTTTTTAATGGATCTGTTTTATGAGCAGGTTGATGAGCAACAGAAAGCGCGGATTCATTTTCACCATTTCATGCAGCAAATTGACGGCCAATTACGTCGTTTGCAAGGGCAAAAAGATCCATTAAGGCGCATAGCTGCAGAGCTTGCAAAAACGATTCGTTTATTATGTTTTGACGAATTTCTGGTTCACGATGTAGCGGATGCTATGATTCTAGCGGAACTCTTGCAAGCGTTATTCGCTGAAGGAATTGTTTTAGTTGCTACCTCCAACACGAAGCCTGATGATTTGTATTTAAATGGTCTTCGACGGGAGCGTTTTTTGCCAGCGATTGCATTGATCAAGACTCACTGTGAGGTACTATTCCTAGGTGAAAAAAGAGACTATCGCCTGGGAAGAGAATCCTTGCATACAGCGTATTTATATCCTCTCAATGCACAGACGATGGCTAGTATTACAGAGCAATTTGCCGCGATATCCACGTCGACTATCACAGAATCAGGTGAGTTAATAATCCAAAAACGCTCTATTCCTTTCATTAAATGCAGCGAAACCGCGGTGTGGTTTGATTTTAATATCATTTGTAATATGCCGCGTAGTCAGTTGGATTATTTAGAAATTGCAGAGCGTTTTGATGCTGTTTTTGTCACTAATATTCCACGCCTAGGCGCACGCGATACGGTTTATGCTATTTTATTGACGCATTTTGTTGATGTGATGTATGACCGCGGAATTCGAGTCGTCATGTCTGCTGAAGTGCCACTTGAGCAATTGTATGTAGAAGGTGAGATGAGCCAATCCTTTAAACGGACATTGAGTCGATTGCAAGAAATGCAATCGGTTGATTATTTAAGAAGGCATCCACGGCGAGTATCGCAAAACCTGGTCTGAATAAAAATCATTAGCTATAAGCCTTATAAATTTGATCGGCTTCTTTTGATGATTGTTCTAAATTTTTTACTACTCCCCCGACATTCAGTCTGAAAAATGCAGACAAAACAGATTTTTCCTGGTAATCGAGTTGGATATAGTGATCTTGAATCAGTTCAATGGTGGGGTTTTTATCCGTATCAATACCTTTCTTAGCTAAATCTATTTTATATTGCAGTGAGTCTTGATTCACAGGACTTACGGTGGCTTCAAGAGCCTCAAGTTCCATTCCTTCAGTCTCAAGAAGTTTTTGAAGGGTTTGATAGCTGCCTGTAGACGTTGTAACTTCAATCGTTAACGCTTTCTCACGCGCGTTTCCTTGCATTAAATTCACCACAAATTGTACGGCGAGTATCATAGGGGTTGCAATCAATGTAGCCATTACAGAAAAAACAAGTTTAACAATATAGATAGGAATATTAATTGCTGAAGCAGGTAACAATAAAAAATAAGCAAGTTTATTGTGTTCTTTATTACGTAAGCACCATTGTAAAAATAGTAAAGTAGCCGCTGAACTTAACAAAGTGACATAATCAAACAACCCAACGTTGTCATATTTACCGTGAAATACATAAAATGCATCCTTGAATTTAGTGCCTAAAGACGTACGGAAGGTGCGTGCATGCGCGGTGTTTTTTGTCTCTATTATCCCTGAAAATGGATTGAAATAGTTTGCACGCATCGATGCCCTTCCCTTCACAAAGAACAAACCGTAACATAATTGGTCATATAATTAAAGCGTGAAATCAATGCTATAAGCTGGTAAGGTGTAAAATTTGGTAAAGGGAGATTAGGATGTCTATTAAAATAATTGATGCGCCAACATTAAACGACTGGCTTGCAAAAAAAACGGCTGTGTTGGTGGATGTGAGAGAGCCTGAAGAAAACGATGCGGAAAATATTCCTGGTGCTATTTTAATACCACTAAATACACTTTCAACTAAGAATTTGCCTGAGACTTCTAATAAAAAACTCGTATTTCATTGCAAGGCCGGCAAACGTAGCTACAATGCTTGTGAAAAGCTAGTAGCAAGCGATCCAAGCCTCGAGGTGTATAGTCTGGAGGGAGGAATTGGTGCTTGGGAGAAAGCAGGATATCCCGTCAATAAAAAGTAAAATAGGGCGTCGTACTGGCCAGATGACTATTTTTTTTCTAAAATGAGAATGATTCTCGATATCATTTGTGGTAAACTTTGGGTTTTAGTTGGTTAAAATAAAAATATGCGCATTACCGAGCTTGTAAAAGGTGACCGTGCACGCCTGATTGATTTCGGCCTAACCGGTGTTCAATACAGAAGACGCTTGCTGTCTTTAGGCATAACTCGTGGGGTAGAAATTTCGGTAGTCAGAGTAGCGCCTTTAGGATGTCCTGTACAAGTAGATGTCCGTGGTACTTCTTTGACATTGCGCAAGGAGGAGGCCGCCGAATTGATTTGGGAGCGCATATGACCCATATTTTGCTCGTGGGCAATCCGAATTGCGGTAAAACAACGTTATTCAATGCATTAACTGGTGCTAATCAACGAGTTGGCAATTGGCCAGGTGTTACCGTTGAAAAGAAAGTGGGGTCTTATTGCTTTAACGAGCATACTTACCATATCACTGATTTACCCGGTGTTTACTCATTAAGTTCTACGAGTAACTCAAGCCAGGATGAAAAAATTGCTGCGGATGCTTTGGTGACTTTGGAGGCCGATTTAATTGTCAATGTGGTAGATGCCTGCCACTTAGAGCGCCATCTCTATTTAAGCAGTCAAATTCTTGAGCTTAAAAAACCGGTAATTATTGTTTTGAACATGATGGATATTGCAATACAGCGTGGTATCCAGATTGATATTCTGGCTTTGGAAAAGCAATTGGGTTGCCCAGTTTTTCCTATTCAAGCTCATAAAAAGATAGGCCTAGATGCATTAAATCAATCTATCAGTCATATTCCTCCAGCGGCTAGACCATTGGATCTGAAATTTTCAAAAGAAGTGAATGATGCATTGTTGATTATCGAGCAACAATTGCAAACCAAACAGGTTGCGCCACAACTTGTTAGTTATTATGCCCTTCGAATCCTGGAGGGGGATGCTTGTTTGGTCGCCAGTGAAATTGATTCCTTGTGCTTTAGTGAAAACGCTTCTGATTTGGATATTGTTTTAGCAGATGCTCGCTATCAAAAAATTCATGACATTGTTTTGAAGATACAAAAAAAACGAAGTGATACCAGTGAGCATTTTACCGCAAAACTTGATCGCCTCGTGTTACATCGTTATTTTGCGTTGCCTATATTTTTAGCCATGATGTACCTGATGTTTCTGTTTGCTATTAATATCGGTGGTGCATTCCAGGATTTCTTTGATATCACGACAGATACTGTTTTTGTGCAAGGAAGCGCTTGGTTATTGCAACAATTGTCTATGCCGAATTGGCTTATTGCTTTGGTGGCAAATGGTGTTGGCAAGGGTATCAATACGACCCTCACTTTCATCCCTGTTATCGCTGCAATGTTTTTCTTTCTTTCATTATTAGAAGCTTCAGGATACATGGCGCGTGCCGCGTTTGTTGTCGATAAGATAATGCGCGCTCTAGGGTTACCTGGTAAATCCTTTGTACCCATGATAGTTGGTTTTGGCTGTAATGTTCCCGCTATTATGGCTGCGCGTACATTAGACTCTGAAAGAGATAGACTCTTAACTGTGATGATGAGTCCTTTCATGTCCTGCAGTGCACGCTTGGCTATTTATGCTGTCTTTGTGGCTGCTTTTTTCCCCTCGGGTGGTCAGAATGTGGTATTTTCTCTTTATATTCTCGGTATTTTGATGGCAGTGTTAACAGGGTTAGTTTTACGTAAAACGACCTTGAAAGGCCAAGCATCCCCTCTCATCTTGGAATTACCAGCTTATCATAAGCCAACGCTAAAGCGCTTGCTGAAAGAAACCTCATGGCGTCTAAAGCATTTTGTTTTACGAGCAGGTCGTTTAATTATTCCGGTGTGTGTAATTTTAGGTGGTTTAAATGCTATGACTCTTGAAGGTGGGATTAATGCCGGAGAAGCAAGCACGCAATCCGTATTATCTTTGTTGGGTCAGTGGCTCACTCCTATCTTTCATCCTATGGGTTTACACCAAGATAATTGGCCTGCAACAGTGGGTTTGCTTACCGGTATGTTGGCGAAAGAGGTTGTGGTAGGCTCCTTAAACTCTCTTTATGCTCAGATGGGAAATTTCGGACAGCTTGCAGCCGCTCATTTTGATTTTTTGGGGTCTTTATCCAGTGCTTTTTGGTCTATTCCGCTAAATCTAAGCGAGTTGGGCTCAGCATTGTTAAATCCTTTAGTTGCAAATATTCCAGATGGCAATGTCTCTCAATCGGTGTATGGCATGATGGCCGAACGCTTTGACGGAAAAGCAGGTGCTTACGCCTATTTAGTGTTTATTTTACTTTATGTCCCCTGTGTTTCTACCATGGCCGTTATTCGCCAGGAAGCAAATCATAAGTACATGTGGTTTTCCATTATCTGGTCCTTCTTTGTTGCTTATGTGAGTGCTGTTTTTATTTATCAAGTAGCAACTTACAACGCTCATCCACAACAATCCTTAGTATGGATTTTATTAATTTTGTTAGTGGTTTTGGGTCTGTGGTCCATTGTGCGTCGATTATCGTTTGGAGGCGAGGGTGTTACTACAAATTCGTGAGTTTATACGACGAGAGCAAGTCGTGAGTAATCAGCAAATTGCACGCGAATTTAAGCTTGATACTGATTCTCTGCAACCCATGTTAGACCTTTGGTTACGAAAAGGTGTCATTAGCTTTTGTCAGGAAAAAACAGCCTGCCAAACGCGCTGTTTTAAGTGTAAGATTCAACCACCAGTGTACTATCAATATAACTCCACCAAAAAATAACAGTTATTTTACATTTTTAACGTTGTTTTGTCTGTGCTCGACGAGTTGTTTTGGGCTAAGATAGAGTTATTAAGTGTTACTAGGTATATATGAAATGGCTACACCAGATATATCCCCAGAAGAGTATGCCAAGCTTGCAGAAGAAGGGCGAAAAATCTTACTTGAGAGCCAAGCTGATCCTGTTATGCTCGTTGAGCAAGTCTATCAGCTTTGGTGGCGCTGGGCTGATTTTGAGCTTTTTATTATAACTCCGACGATTCATACGATTGACCCTCCCTTGATTATCAAGCCTGAACTTATTCAAGGGACAGAGGAGCATGAGTTTGTTTATACGATTCATGATTATGGCCATAGGCTAATAACCTCAAAAAGTTCGGATATGTACACTGCTGGTATGTCCAATTGCAAGTTGTATCTGACGATCGAAAAAATGATTTATTTATTAGTAGAGCGCTTAAAAAGCGGTGGTATTAGTCATGAAACAGAAGTCCAGGTTGCTTTTAATGGTCATGAACTAGCGCAACGAAAAGCGTTTGAGTCTATCATTAATTTAAGTTATAACGTTGTGGTCACCAATTTTGATCCTGGCACTTGGGGTGAGCGTTACCTTCAATCTGTCAAACGTCTCGCAGACAAGGGGTACGGTTATCCCTCAGAGACTCCGCGAGAGTCGTTCCGTCAATCACATGCCCATGCACCGGGTTTATCTCGCTAATAAATATCGATTGTATTTGAATTGATTTAATAACAATACCGCGCTTATCGCGGTATTGTTATTAAAAGGGTTGAGATATTAGAAAGTAAATCCCTTAGTTTGGTCATCAACTCTTTTTGGCCCTATGCTTTGTAATTCAATGCCCTCGTCAACAATACAGATTTGGTCGAGTTCATCGTTGATAATATGTCTAATATTACCTCTGTCTGCCAAAGTTTTATCTTTATAGCTTAGTAATTCTTTGACTTGTGGTAAGGTCATTTCCTGAATGGCATTGCTTAATAAAGCAAGTACCGGCTTATCTATGGTATTTATTGCGGCAAAGCGATCAATTAGAGTTGTCATTAAGTGCTGTAACTCCTCTTCTCGGCGAATAATCTCTGACGTGGTCTCCTCTTTGCTACTACGAGTAGCATGAAAGGTTTCCCATTTACTGGAGGGAGTTGAGACCGCAGTAGGATCGAGTTCTCTTTGATATATTTTATTGACAGTTTGTTGACAAGCCTGGAGTTGCTTAGCGGTAATATTGATAATTTCTCCAGTATTAAGTACTGGTAATCTGGAGAGTCCAAAAATTTCTTGAAGTAATCGTGCTTGAGCTTCTGTTTTAGCAGTAAGACGCAGAGAAAGGGTACTATCTGGTTGCCACAAATATTCAAGTATCCCTGTTTGTTCAGGGGAGCTTCCTTTAAGTAAAGTATTTAATTTAACAAGTGTTTCACCTTGGACGCTTACTTTTAATTTAGGAAGTGTTACAAGCTCAAATATAGGTTCAGCTAATGCTGTTTGTCGTTTAACTTCATATTGCTTACCTACCTCCACCATAAGAAGAGCCAATGCAGAGGGTGTTAACTCGCAACTTAAGCCTTTTGTTGTAATATTGAAATTTAACGAAAGTTGGGTTTTTAAAAATTCTCGAACAGTTTTATTGGTAGTAGTTAGTGCATAATTACCGTTTGGCAATTTTTCTAATTGGAAAGGTACACGTTCATCTGGTTTTCTTATTTGCATTTGGTTCAGAAAAGTTTTGCTATCAAACATTACAGTTGTTGGTGAAACAATTTTTTCCAATCTATCGAGGAAAGTAATTTCATCTTTAGTTAATGACAACCGTTGCTCAAAGACGTTTAAAATCTGTTGGTTGCTTACAGCGGCTTTCCCTGACCATTTATCAAGAAGTTTTAAATAGTCAGTCAGTTCTTTAAAGTCCATGCCGGTATTGAAAGCGGCCTCTATCAGATTTATTTTGATCTCCGCAAAATATAAGTCAAATGTTCTAAGTTTTCCCGTGCTAATTTGCATGGATAAATTATCGATTAAACCTTGCAAATTACCGCCTTCTTTGCCTTGGCTTCTAAGTACTGCCAAGCGAGACAATAGTTCTTCAGCGGTTGGTGTGTTTGTCTGAATTCGATAGAGTTCTTGTCGCAATCCAGGATAACTTTTTATGACTTCTTCACTGGGATTTTCACCAGTGATCATCTTTCGCATCAGATGGACACCAATCATTCGCTCCGATAAGTCAGTGTCGTAGAAGATACTGTAATTGCGGTACATGATGTGACGTGCTAAACCGATTTTACTTGACCCTCTGAGAAAGGCAGGGGCACTAGCTCCTGGATTTGTAAAACTAAAATCATCTTGCAATGTTCCACAAACGCCATCGCCCTCATAAGGTTTTCCATAATCAAAACCATAAAAGAAGCCGTCAGCGAATCCTTTATTTTGTCCATCTTTGCCAATGCCATCTCTATCGCCAATGGCAAGACAGAAAATAAGGTTCCTGCCTAAGCCAGGTAAAGATTTACCATGTTTGACGGCAGCTTTGGGATCCTCTACTAAAATGCCATTATAGTCAGGCTCTCCACCGCCATGTAGAAAATCTGTTAGTTCGCGCAAACCATTTTTCCAGCCACAGGCTAACAAGGCATGAGGGCCTCCAGGACCTTTTAGCCAAACAATTTTTTGGTTTTGATTCTTATCGCTAAATATGCGAGCCAAATGAGTTCCAACATACTCGCGCAGAGCTTCCTTGTTAGCTTTGACACGTTCTTTAGCCGCTCCACTTTCTGCATAATCCAATTTGTACAGCCACGCACTTAATTGTTTGTTTTCCTTGATGGAATCTTTGATTTGTTCACAGAGCCATGAAATAGTAGGAGAGAGCCTATCTGGGTCATGAGGTGTAGGTACCAGCGTATTAATGAAGGTTCCAAAAGCTCTTTGCTTTTGACTTAATGCGGCTAGTCGTACGTCCTCTGAGGCATCTATGGGGAGTTCTTTGTCAATCTTGATAAGTGTTGCGGACAAGATTTTAAGGGCATCAGCTTCATCTCCTGTCAATTCAGGTGGGACAGAAAATTTTTGCAATTGTTCAAAAAAAGCTTCGTCTAGATCGATTGCTCTAAATCCTGGCTCTACCCCACTAGGCTTATGCCCATAACAGAATTGGGTGGGATTAAACATCGTACCAACACGACTTAACGTCTGTCTTGCAAGTAATTTGGCTTGAGTGGGATCAGCTTTGGTACTAATACTATTTACCGAAGCACTAACCTTGGAAGGTAGTTCTACTTTGGGTGAACTGATAATGGGTGCACTGATAGAAATTTTTGTTGCTTCAGGTGTTACGGTTTTTGGGGGTGGTAAAACCACGTCTTCGGATTTTTTTCCGAGTTGGGTCATCATGCGTAGGATTAAACCATCCTTTTTAAAATGATAATTAGGGCCCTTACTGACTGTGACGCCAAACTGTTCCTCACAAAATTTGTTAATTTGAGCCGCTTGAGCGCTTGCTCCTCGTGTGTCTGCCATCGCATGATACGCTGCGCCAAATGCCTCAAGCAAGGCAAAAATTTTGGCATCAGAAGAGCTTGTACTTTTAGCAATTTTATTTAGATTTTCCTGTAACTGGGCGACAATTTTTTTCGGTTCAGGATCAAATTTGCGTGTGGTAAGGTCGGCAATAATCGCCTTATATTCTTTGGTAAATTGCTCGCTACTAATCGAAGAGGCTGTGGATTTAGATGTAGCTAAGAACTTAATGTATTGTTCAGCAAAATCCTCGTCTATACCATAATTTTTACCCTTTTCCAGGGTTTTAAATGCACTTTTATCAAGCTGCATCGCTGCGAAAAAGTCTTGATTAATCTGCAGTCCGTCTAACAGCAGGCGATAAATTGCATCGCGTAATGCTCCTGATTGATAAAGAGCGGTAGTAAATGCTGTCCACGCCGGGGTCACTACTGGCGTTGGAAATTGGGCGTAAGTTAATAACTTATGCAATGCTCTATAGCCACAACTCCAGTTATCTACTTGCGAATTATCAGAGTTAACTCGAACGACTAAGTTGGGATGTACAACAGCTGGAAAAGCGGTGTAGTTTTTGACATGACCATCAACAATTGAAGTAGTATTGTAATGGATAGCATTGGTTAAGATGGCCTGAGCTCCGGGATCAGCTGGCATGGAGTCATGATAGTCAACATTGACAGTACCGGCTGTAGGGTCAACTCGAATTAACACCTCAGTCCAATGTGAGCCTTGGCCTCCTAATGATTCATTGTTTCCACAATTGATCATTAAAGGAATGGAATAGGGAGCAGGGTTTGCGCCATGTTTTTCTCGTTCAAAATGTAAGATCATACCTATATCGTCAGCATTTAAACGAGTGATGTGGACTCTGTCTTTTACGCCTAGTTTGATAAGAAGGCGCTCTAAATCTACTTCACTTAACCATTCGGATTGTCCTAATTGGCCGTTTAGCAGTTTTTCAGCAACTCCAAGATTAGTGGCTTGAGCATGCAGATCTCGTAGTGAGCGTCCAGCAACACTTTGCTTAATAAAAATCCCTGCTAGTGTTGCGTCTTTTTCATTAAAAGTAGTGGCTACTGGCGGAGTATCAGCGGAAAAAGCAACAAATTTATCCAGGAGGCCAACGAGCTTAAGGTATTGTAGCTGGTGCGTCTCTCTCGTTTCAGGATTATCACTACCGATGGCTGTAACAGCGAGATTCTCATCGTCGAGGTCATAGAAGAAATCAATCGCTGTAGCAAGCTGTGTATAGTTATCCGGTGTATTTAGCCACAAAGGATTATAATTCGCTTTGAATTTTTCTTTTAAATAGCGCTCAATAATGCGATCTTTCCTATCTTTGGCTAGAAGTTTACCCATTCCACTTGGAGTTTTCATGTCTAATCCTTATTCGATTAAGGTTTGAAATCATTAAGTTTTCAAAGCCGCATCGATTTTCTGTTGTCTATAAGAACAGGTTACCTCTTTTAAATTAAGCAAAAATTAAACTAATTGTAAAATTTTAGAAAACAAAATGTATTCAAAATAGTCATTCATCTTTCACTTTGCTTAGTAATTCCAACGGAAATGAATAGCAAAAAATATTTTTGTATTATTTTTATTCAATTTTGAGATATAATATGGCCCTTATTTACGGATAATTATTTTGAGGACTCTATTTATGGGAGAGAGTACAAAGGAAAATAAAGGAAATTCTTCTACTGTTTTTCCAGTAACCCAAAGTAATGGAAAAATTATTTATTTTTTTAGTGATTTCTCGGAGACACTGGGAAGCGGCGGCTCCGCGGATGTCTATAAGGGCTATCGTTGCGAATTAAAAAATCCTAAAGCAATAACAGGTCCTTCAGTTATTGATATCAATGATGTCATTATTCAACACAATAACCCAGTGGCCATTAAACTCTACAAACCAGGTTATACGCCATCTCCTTATCGAAAATCCAGCAATAGCTATCTGCCCCTTGAGGTGCGAGGCAGAATGGTACTTATCATGAAATTTGTTGAAGGGTTTCATATTAATCCCGCTATTGATGATAACCCGGAAATTAAGAGCATGACATTTTTCCAGGCAGTTGATGCGGCCTGGCAACTTGTTATTGGCTTAAATCCATTGCATTACAGGAATAGCAAGGGAACCTCTGTTGTTCATGGGGATATCAAAGGTTCCAACGTTAAAATTAAAATAGTAAAAGAAGCACCATCTGATGATCACAAACCCGCTAAGACAAAAATTGATGTTGAATATCTTGATGATGATTACAGTAAACCAATACTAGCTATACCACAAATAGTTCAAGGAACCCCGGAGCATTTGGCTCTCGAGTTACTCGATGGCGATTATTCTGAATTAAGTGACTTTTATGCGCTAGGCCCCTTATTGCTGTCAATTTTCGGCGCTAAAAATCCATTTAAAACAATGCTGGAGTTCAGGGACAATCATCCTGCAATGGGCTATGAAGGTTTGGTTAAACACTATGCCGAATTAGGGTATAACCCGGAAGGATTATTTGGACATTTTAAAGAGGTGCTAGATAACTCTCTTTGTGAGTTACTGAAAAAATTCCTGTTACAAATGGTTGCGCGAGAAAAAGCACTGCGACCGTCCTCTGATGCCATATTGGAATTTTTTACGGCCCTAAGGCAGAAGTGCTTATTTACGGAGCAAGGGGAAGATGCCAGTGTCTTTAGCTTGCGCATGAGAATAGCAGCTGGGGAAGCCACCTGGTTAGAAGATAAGAGTCAACGACAGCTATTTTACTCACTTGATCAAACGGTTCAGAACCGATTAATTCATTTATTAGGACCCCAAAAGAGTTTTTGCTTTTATGAGTTGTGTACACAAGATAAGGCTCTGAATCAAGAGGGGATAAGTAATCTGATTAGAGTTTTGTTAAAGCAATTGATAGAAAATAAGCAATTTAACAATTCCGTTTCTCAGTCACAGTCGTTTTTTAAATCCCCGGTAATGCAAAAAGAGTTACAATGGCTGTTGTCTTGCTATGAGGAAAAAAACTGGGAAGCATTTTTTTCTAAACAAGGTGATGTGTTTAAAAACACGCTTAAGCAGGCACCGCAAGAAATAATCCCTTTGATTACAATAGTTGTGGAGCAATTAACTAAGGAACAAAGCCATGCGGTCCCTCGACCCGCTCCTTTAAGCCAGGGTTCACATGCTTTGTTTATGAAAAAACGACCTGCAACCGCGTTTTCGTCCACTGAGAGAGCAATTGTTGTGGGCTATGAAAACTAACTAATCCGACAACATAGGCAGGTAAAATTAACAATAAGCGCCTCACGGTTTGTTGCCAATTTAAATTGCCATTCTTGGAAATGAGTTGCAATCGCCAGGCTCGCATACCTATTGTCTGGCCTCCGTAGCGTAGAGAGATCATGTAATAGGCCACAAAAAGGGCTATTAAACAAAACTGGTACCATCGAGTTGCGGCCGCAATAGCTGTGCCGTGATTAAATAAAAGGCAAATAGTGGTAAAGGCAAAAAATAAAGCGGTAATAATAAAACTATCGTAAATTTGTGCAGCCAGAGATCTCAATAACATAAGACTATTTTCCTTCGCTCATTGTTTTGGTCCCTAATGAGACCTGTTCTAAACAGTCAATATAAACTTTACTCAAATCCAGACCAAAATATTCAGTTTCGGGCAGGTCTTCCCAATGTCCTTCCTCATAGGCAATGACGATATCAAGAATTTTGCCGATGGGGCCTTTCCGCGATAATAACGCGAGTTTAATTTCTGCTGATAATGTAATTTTGTCAATTAAATTTTCTAAAGGACTATCCATCAAGCTATCTAAAACTGATAGCAATCCTGCGGTATAGGCACTTTGAGCACAGAGTTCTGGTTGTGTTTCTGCTAATTTTTGTGCCATGTGAGCTCGAATTAAACCTGATTCAACAATCTCTAAGGGCTTATTGGAGACATTGGTCATTGATAATACCATGACCCAATTTTTTAAATTAAATATTCCGAGTCGAACAACGGCTTGCTGAATAGATTCAATATCTTGATAACCTGAAAAGGCGACTGAATTGGCTACTTTTAATAATTGATAACTTAACATTGGATCACTTTGAATAAGACCAATAACGGTTTCCATATTAATGTCTTGCTGCTGCAGCTTTGTTATCAACTCCAGTAAGTTCAATTTATTTGCAGCAATTTCAGTTTTTTCCGGTGATTGTGGATGGAAGAGAAAATCACCACAATAAAAATCCATTTCCATCGCTTTTGAGCGTTCGAAACTATTAGGATGACTTAAGTCATAGGCAATCACTTTTCGTTGTCGCTCATGACTGTATTTAACCACTTTAGAGACATTGGCTGCAGTCATTAAATGTTCACTTAAGGCAACATAATCGGCGAAATTTAGCCAGGCAAGCTGTTGTGGGCTATCGATAAGCAAAGCTAAACGATAGGGTGAGGTTTCTAATTCTTCACGTGGGCAGCTGGTATTGATATCGGCAGCATGAAGTTTAAGAACGATAGGTTGTTCTATAGGAGATTCTGCTTTCTCAACTAAAAATTTAAGCGCATACGGAATAAATAATGGAAGATGTTTGGCTGTATTGCGCTGAATTGTTGCAAAGTGCTCAAATATATCACCATGCTCCTGAGCTTGCTTATTAGCAATAATTTCAATGCCGGCACATTCTAATCGTTGATTATAGATAGTGCGCTTAATTAGCATGGCTAATTCCCTGTAACCTTATTATTAAAAGCATAGTACGGGAATCGAAAGATCGCTAAAAACAGAGACTAGTACAGGCTTGAATCTTTGCGCAAAAAATACAGAGTGGTATACTGCACAAGTTTTTAATTTGAGCTTAGACTTAATGGCTTCCTGAAAAGGTAGCCAATGTGGAATTAAGGCAGGTTCAGGTAAATTTAGCTATAACTCATAAAGACTGATTATGCTATATTAATAGTATTTCTTTTAAGGATGATTTTGACAGTGAATCAAAAAAGACCAATAAATCTTGATTTGGGAACCATGAAATTTCCTCCAATGGCCATTGCTTCGATTTTGCATCGAATTTCTGGTTTGGTTCTATTCTTATTAATGCCGGCAATGCTTTATTTTTTGGCAATATCGCTACAAAGTCCGAATTCGTTTATGGCTTTACAGCAGATGCTTGGTCAGCCACTTCATAAACTCGTATTATGGGCTTTCAGTGCAGCGTTAATCTATCATATGCTAGCAGGTATCCGTCATTTACTGATGGATTTAGGCTATGGTGAGGACGTTAAATCTGGCCGTCGCAGTGCCATTTTTGTTATCACTTTGGCGATAATACTGACTCTTCTTCTAGGAATCTGGATATGGTAACCAATATTACAAGTTTAACTGGCAATGGTTTAAAAGATTGGTTGATTCAACGTGTTACCTCGATTTATTTTGCCGTTTACTCCTTATTTCTACTGGGTTATTTGCTATTTCATCCAAATTTAAGCTATGTAGAATGGCATACCTTGTTTCAACACCTTAGCTTTAAAATAGCAAGTCTTATCGCTTTATTTGCTATTTCCCTGCATGCCTGGATAGGAGTTTGGACTGTAACCACCGATTACATTAAATGTACGGCGATAAGACTCACTGTCCAAATGTGGGTTCTTTTATGGCTTCTAGGCCAATTCGTTTGGGGCTTACTAATTTTGTGGGGGCAATAACCATGGCAATTGCACGTAACAAGTTTGATGCAGTAATTATTGGTGCAGGTGGCGCGGGAATGCGGGCAGCGTTGCAATTAGCCAATTCTGGTTTGAAGGTGGCATTATTATCCAAGGTTTTTCCAACACGCTCTCATACCGTGTCAGCTCAAGGGGGAATTACTGCCGCCCTTGGAAATGCTGATGTAGATGATTGGCGCTGGCACATGTATGACACAGTCAAAGGTGCTGATTATATTGGCGATCAGGATTGTATTGAGTATTTGTGTAAAACTGGCCCTGAAGCTGTTTATGAACTTGAGCATATGGGGCTGCCTTTTTCCCGAATGGATAATGGTAAAATTTATCAACGCCCTTTTGGTGGTCAATCTAAAAATTTTGGTGGTGAGCAGGCCGCACGCACATGTGCTGCAGCAGACAGAACTGGACATGCTTTATTGCATACCCTCTATCAGCAAAATCTAAAGGCTAAAACCCATGTTTTTAGTGAATGGTATGCATTGGATTTTGTAAAAGATGCTCATGGGCGTATTGCCGGTGTTACCGCTTTGTGTATTGAAACTGGAGAGATTGTTTTTTATCAAACTCGAGTTTGTATTCTTGCGACTGGTGGTGCTGGGCGCATTTTTCAATCAACAACAAATGCTCTTATTAATACAGGCGATGGTTTTGGCATGGCTTTACGTGCTGGTCTTGCGCTACAAGATATGGAGATGTGGCAATTTCATCCCACAGGTATTGCTGGTGCAGGTGTTCTAGTGACTGAAGGCTGCCGTGGTGAAGGTGGCTATCTCATTAATAAAGATGGTGAGCGCTTCATGGAGCGCTATGCACCACGAGTGAAAGATTTAGCCTCTCGCGACGTAGTGGCGCGCTCCATGGCCCTGGAAATTCGCGCAGGTAAAGGTTTTGATCCGAAAGGTATTGATCACGTAAAGCTGAAACTGGATCATTTGGGTGCTGATTTGATCAAATCACGCTTGCCGGGAATCCGTGAGTTATCGATGAAATTTGCAGGTGTAGATCCCATTGTTGAACCTATTCCTGTTGTGCCCACTTGCCATTATAGTATGGGTGGCATTCCAACGAACATGCATGGCCAAGTCATTACCAAAAAGGATGGCGCTGATCATATTATGGAAGGGCTTTATGCAGTAGGAGAATGTGCTTGCGTTTCTGTACATGGTGCTAATCGCTTAGGTGGCAACTCTCTGCTTGATTTGGTTGTTTTTGGTCGTGCTGCGGGTCTTCATGTCGAAGAATTATGGCAATCCAACCAGTTGCCAGAGATGCCTTATATCACTGATGATGATATTGATGCTGCTTTGGCTCGCTATAACCGTTGGGAAAATTCAACAGAAGGCGAAAGTCCAACAGTAATTCGTGATGAAATGCAACGCGTCATGCAAGAAGATTTTGGTGTATTCCGCACTGGCGACATTATGACCAATGGTCTTCATCGTTTGGAAGCACTGCGTGAGCGTTTGAATAACGCAATGCTTAGCGATAAAAGTAAAGTTTTTAATACGGAACGCATTTCTGCACTAGAATTGGATAATTTGATGGCTACTGCTTGTGCTACGGCACATTCAGCGCTTGCACGTACTGAAAGTCGTGGAGCACATAGCCGAGAAGACTACCCTGCGCGTGATGATGCAAATTGGATTAAACATACTTTGTATTTTGAGCAAGGTGATACCATTGATTTTCGACCTGTAAATACATCACCTAAATATATTAAGGCATTTGAGCCTAAAGAACGCGTTTACTAGAGAGGATATACTGTGGCTGACATAAGAAATCTGTGCCTGTCTATTTATCGATATAATCCAGAGGCGAACACTGAGCCTTACATGCAGGATTACGAAATAGCAATTCCGGCCAAAAGTGATCCTATGCTATTAACTTTGCTTGAGCGTATTAAGGCCGAGCAGGATCCTACCTTGGCTTATCGACGTTCTTGTCGTGAAGGAGTATGTGGTTCTGACGGTATGAATATAAATGGTACTAATGGTTTAGCCTGCATTACTTCTCTTTCACAGTTAAAGACTGATAAAATCGTTATTCGTCCATTACCTGGATTTCCAATAATACGAGATTTAGTCGTGGATATGACGCAATTTTATCAGCAATATGAGCGCATTGAGCCTTATTTGCAGAACGATGGCGTCGTACCTGCTCATGAGCGATTGCAGTCGCCAGCAGAGCGGGCTCAGCTCGATGGGTTATATGAGTGTATTTTATGCGCGTGCTGTACCAGTTCTTGTCCTTCATTTTGGTGGAATCCTGAAAAATTTGTTGGGCCTGCTGGACTTTTACAAGCACGACGCTTTTTGGCAGATAGTAGGGACACAGCTAAGCAACACCGTTTGGATAAATTACAAGATCCTTTCAGTGTATTTCGTTGTCGCTCAATTATGAATTGCGCGAATGTTTGCCCGAAGGGACTCAATCCGACCAAGGCAATTGCTGAGATTCGTAAGCAAATGCTGACTCAGGAAACTTGATAGCGATTTTTTGTACTTGCTAGATCCAAGTACACCCCTTTGGAGACAATATATGAGCGGTAGTGACCTGCAAAAGCAATGGGCTTCTTCCTATTTATCGGGGGGGAGCATGGCGTATGTTGATGGTTTATATGAAGACTATCTAGCAGATCCTGATTCTGTACCAGCTGATTGGCGTGCAACGTTTGATGCATTGCCTAAACTGGATGGTGCAACAAAAGATATTTCGCATCGAGATATTCGTGATTATTTTTTGGAAAATGCCGATCGCAGACGCATGTCAATTGTTGCTTCTGAAGACAGTAAACAATATCAGGTCGCTCACTTAATTAATGCATACCGCGCTCAAGGCCATCACGCAGCCAAACTTGATCCACTGGAAATGGCTGAGCGAATTCACGTACCTAGTCTTGAGTTAAATTATCACCAGCTTGGCGAAGCAGATATGGATCGCCAGTTTTTTGCAGGTAAATATTTTAATGGAACTCAGATGTCCTTGCGGGAAATTTACCAGGCACTCCGAGATACCTATTGTGGTAGCATCGGTATTGAGTACATGCATATCTCCGATAATGAAGAGACGGAGTGGTTGCAAAAGAAATTAGAACCTGTACGTGGGCGCCCCAATTTTAATGTTAATAAAAAGCGTGAAATTCTAAATGACTTAATTGCTGCTGATGGTCTTGAGCGTTATTTAGGGACACGTTATGTTGGTCAAAAGCGCTTTTCTCTTGAAGGTGGGGATTCACTGATTCCCATGATGAAAGAGCTTATCCGTTTAGGCGGGACTAACGCAGTGAATGAGCTTGTTGTTGGTATGGCGCATCGTGGCCGTTTAAATGTGTTGGTTAATGTTTTAGGTAAAGAACCTAACCAACTTTTCCAGGAATTTGAAGGTAAAATTAAATCAGAGCGTACGGGTGATGTTAAGTATCACATGGGTTACTCATCTGATTTACGGACTGAAGATAATGCTATTGTTCACGTAGCATTAGCATTTAACCCATCCCATCTAGAAATTATTGGGCCCGTTGTTGAGGGATCAGCGCGTTCACGTCTGCGCCGTCGTAATGACCTGGAGAATAAAAATAAAGTCGTTCCAGTTGTAATTCATGGCGATGCTGCTTTCGCAGGCCAAGGTGTTGTCATGGAAACCTTTAATTTTTCGCAAGCACGTGGTTATTGTACGGGTGGTACTATCCATATCGTTATTAATAACCAAATTGGTTTTACTACAAGCAATCCTTTGGATGCACGCTCAACTCTATATTGTACTGATGTAGCAAAAATGGTTCAGGCTCCGGTGATTCATGTGAATGGTGATGATCCTGAAGCGGTTGTTTTTGCCACTCAAATCGCCTTTGAATTCCGCATGAAATTTAAACGCGATGTAGTGGTAGATCTTGTTTGCTACCG
The DNA here is from genome assembly GCF_000953655.1 of Legionella hackeliae. Taxonomy (NCBI): domain Bacteria; kingdom Pseudomonadati; phylum Pseudomonadota; class Gammaproteobacteria; order Legionellales; family Legionellaceae; genus Legionella; species Legionella hackeliae. The sequence continues at coordinate 3,078,321 of NZ_LN681225.1, read as the reverse complement.
CCGTCATGGACATAATGAAGCGGATGAACCATCTGTCACTCAACCTGCCATGTATAAGAAAATTAAATCAATGCGGCCTCTGCGCGAAATTTATTCTGATGCATTGATTGCACAAAATTTAATAACTCAAAAGGAAGTTGATCAGCTGATTGAAGATTATCGGGACAGATTAGATAAAGGACAGGCTGTAGTTGATATTGTCCATGGTGATTATGAAGGTAAAATTTCTATTGATTGGTCTCCCTATATTAACGCGAAATGGACTGATAAAGCAGATACCACTATATCGCTCAATACTCTTAAGGAATTGTCTAAAAAATTAAGTGATTTACCCAAAGGTTTCGAGCTACATCCTGTAGTCAAACGCCTTTTAACCGAGCGTGAAAAAATGACTACCGGCGAAATTCCAATGAATTGGGGTTATGCGGAGACGATGGCTTATGCCAGTTTGTTAAATGAAGGCTATGGGGTTCGTCTTTCTGGGCAAGACTCTGGTCGTGGAACCTTTGCTCATCGTCATGCGGTTTTACATGATATACAAACTGGTGAATCTTATATTCCATTGGAAAAAACAGTAGCAAATCCGCATAAACCAGTTGTTATTATTGATTCAGTACTTTCTGAAGAAGCTGTTCTTGCTTTTGAATATGGATTTGCGTCTTCTGAACCCACATCATTAGTATTGTGGGAAGCACAGTTTGGTGACTTTGCTAACGGAGCACAAGTGGTTATCGACCAGTTCATTAGCTCTGGTGAGCAAAAATGGGGACGCTTATGTGGCCTTGTTATGTTACTTCCTCATGGATATGAAGGGCAGGGGCCAGAACATTCCTCTGCACGCCTCGAACGTTTCATGCAATTATGTGCACAACACAATATTCAGGTTTGTACTCCAACAACACCTGCGCAAATGTTTCATATGTTGCGTCGACAAATGCTGCGGAAGTTTCGGAAGCCATTGATTGTAATGACGCCAAAAAGCTTGCTAAGACACAAGTTGGCAGTGTCATCATTGGATGAATTAACAAAAGGCCAATTCCAAACAGTATTACCTGAAGTTGATAATCTGGACGCAAATAAAGTTACTAAGATAGTGTTATGTTGCGGTAAGGTTTATTATGATCTGCTCCAAAAACGTCGTGATGATAAATTAAGCCACGTCGCTATTATTAGAATCGAGCAGCTTTATCCTTTCCCTAAAAAGGCATTGATTCAAGAGCTTAAGAAGTTTCCGCATGCGAAAAAAGTAATTTGGTGTCAGGAAGAGCCTCAGAATCAAGGAGTTTGGTTCTCTTCACAACATAATATGAAAGATTGTTTAGATGAAGATCAATCTTTAAGCTATGCAGGAAGAGGGTTTGCAGCAGCTCCTGCAGTAGGAAGCCCAATATTACATGCCCAGCAGCAACAAGAATTAGTTGAGCAGGCGCTATTAGATTAACTGAGCACAATAATATAACAGAAGAAGGTATAACCATGTCTATTGAAGTTAAAGTACCTGCCTTACCTGAGTCGGTAGCAGATGCCACAATCGCTGCCTGGCATAAAAAAATTGGTGATATGGTCACTCGTGATGAAAATCTCCTTGATTTGGAGACAGACAAAGTTGTTCTTGAAGTGCCCGCTCCTGCCGATGGTATTCTTAAAGAAATTCTCTTTAGAGAAGGAGATACCGTTGAATCTGCACAAATCCTGGCGCGTATCGAAGCTCAAGGAGCTGCTGCAAGCAGCACGAAACAACAGCCAGTGAAAGAAGAAAAACCAGCAGCGAAAGAGCAATCTGAAACCATAGATGCTGAAGAGAAAGCAAGTGGACCTGCTGTAAGAAGGATGCTTGCAGAACACAATTTGCAACCGGGACAAATTTCAGGCTCAGGAAAAGACGGTAGAATTACGAAAGAAGATGTAATTTCTTATATTGAAACCAATCGTGAGAAAACTACAAAATCTACTCCAGAAAAACAACCTCAGCCTATGCCAATGGGTGCACGAGAAGAACGTCGTGTACCGATGACAAGACTACGGGCAAAAATTGCAGAGCGTTTAGTGCAAGCTCAGCATAATGCAGCTATGTTAACGACCTTCAATGAAGTTAACTTAAAAGCTGTTATGGATTTACGTGCCCAATACAAAGATCACTTTGAGAAAAAACATGGTGTTAAACTCGGCTTTATGTCATTTTTTACCAAGGCTGTAGTAGAGTCATTAAAACGCTTCCCTGCAGTGAATGCATCAATTGATGGTCAAGATATTGTTTATCATGGCTATTACGATGTTGGTATTGCTGTATCGACAGAGCGCGGTTTAGTGGTTCCGGTGCTTCGTGATGCCGATCAAATGAGCATGGCTGATATGGAAAAATCGATTGCTGATTCTGCAAATCGTGCCAGACAAGGTAAGTTGTCTATGGAGGAAATGCAAGGTGGTACCTTCACTATCACAAATGGTGGAGTTTTTGGCTCTTTATTAGCAACGCCAATTATCAATCCCCCTCAAACTGGTATCCTTGGAATGCATAAGATTGAGGATCGACCTGTTGTAGAAAAAGGTCAAATAGTGATTCGTCCGATGATGTATGTGGCATTATCCTATGATCATCGTTTAATTGATGGTAAAGAATCAGTCCAATTTTTAGTAAGTGTCAAAGAATTACTTGAAGACCCTTCGCGCTTACTGCTAAACGTTTAATTTTTAAATGAAATTTAACCGCAAGGCCCGCATTGACGGGTTTTGCTTTTTAAAGGGTGCTAACGATGAATTTACATGAATACCAGGCAAAGCAATTGTTTGCCAGCTACGGTTTGCCAGTTCCAAATGGTCAGGTTGCTTATAGTGTAGAAGATGCACTGCAAGTGGCAGCCCAATTAGCTACTCCGCGATGGGTTGTTAAAGCACAAGTCCATGCGGGGGGGCGCGGTAAGGCTGGTGGCGTGAAATTAGTTTCTACTAAAGAGGAACTGGCCTCTGTTACCAAATCACTGTTAGGAACACGCCTGGTTACTTACCAAACTGATGCAAAAGGACAACCCGTTAATGCGGTTCTAGTTGAAGAAACTTGTGATATCGCACGAGAATTGTATTTAGGGGCTGTTGTTGATAGAGCTTCACGTCGTGTAGTTATTATGGCGTCTACAGAAGGTGGTGTAGAAATTGAAAAAGTCGCACATGAAACGCCTGAGAAAATTTTCAAGGTTATTGTCGATCCACTCGTCGGTGTTATGCCTTTTCAGTGTCGCGATGTAGGCTTTAAGTTAGGACTAACGGATGAACAAATTAAACAATTCACTCAGTTGATGATGGCTTTAGGCAAGATGTTTGTAGAATGTGATTTAAGTCTTCTGGAAATTAATCCATTGGTTGTCACCAAATCTGAACGTTTGCTGTGCCTGGATGGCAAAATCAATGTGGATGGTAATGCGCTTTATCGCCAACCTAAATTGAAAGCTATGCGTGATGCGACTCAAGAAGATGAGCGTGAAAATAGAGCAACGGACTGGGAGCTAAATTATATTCCTCTGGATGGCACAATTGGTTGTATGGTTAATGGCGCCGGTTTGGCGATGGCAACAATGGATGTGATTAAACTACACGGTGGTGAACCCGCAAACTTCCTGGATGTTGGCGGTGGTGCTACTAAAGAACGTGTGAGTGAGGCATTCAAAATAATTCTGTCCGATAAAAATGTGAAAGGAATTTTAGTCAATATCTTTGGTGGTATTGTGCGTTGCGATTTAATTGCTGATGGTATTATTGCAGCAGTGAAGGAAGTCGATGTAAAAGTTCCTGTAGTTGTGCGTCTCGAAGGCAATAATGCTCAATTAGGCGCCGATATTTTAAATAAAAGTGATTTGAATGTAATCGCGGCAAACAGCTTGACTGATGCAGCGAAGAAAATTGTGGCGGCAGTTGCCTAATTATCATTAGAACGCTTTCATCACAAGGATGAAAGCTTCTGAACTTCATTTTCGAGGCTAGCAATGAGCGTATTAGTAAATAAACAAACAAAAGTAATTTGCCAAGGTTTTACTGGCAAGCAAGGTACCTTCCATTCTGAGCAAGCAATTGCTTATGGCACATGTATGGTAGGCGGGGTTACTCCAGGAAAAGGTGGTCAAAAACATTTAGGCCTTCCAGTATTTAATACTGTGCGGGATGCTGTGCAAGAAACAGGTGCTGATGCGTCTGTTATCTATGTACCAGCACCATTTTGCAAAGATTCAATTCTTGAAGCAGCCGATGCTGGTATTAAGTTAATTGTTTGCATCACTGAAGGTGTACCTGTTCTTGATATGCTTCAAGTAAAAGTTTATTTGGAGAATAACACAGAGGCTCGCCTCATTGGTCCTAACTGTCCTGGAATCATTACCCCTGGGGAATGTAAAATCGGTATTATGCCAGGCTCCATACACCTGCCTGGTAAAGTGGGTATTGTTTCTCGTTCTGGTACTTTAACTTATGAAGCCGTTAAGCAAACTACGGATAAAGGTTTTGGTCAAAGTACCTGTATAGGAATTGGTGGAGATCCTATCCCTGGTACCAATTTTATTGATGCTCTGGCTCTTTTTGAAAAGGATCCACAAACAGAGGCCATTATTATGGTCGGTGAGATTGGTGGTTCTGCAGAAGAAGAAGCTGCTGAATTTATTAAGTCCAATGTGAGGAAGCCTGTGGTTTCTTATATCGCTGGGGTTACTGCCCCTGCCGGTAAGCGTATGGGGCATGCTGGAGCAATTATCTCTGGAGGTAAGGGAACTGCTGCAGAGAAATTTGCCGCACTTGAAGCTGCTGGGGTTAAGACTGTACGTTCACCCGCTGATTTAGGTGATGCTATTGCCGAAGTTACCGGCTGGTAATAAGCAATCAGTCATAGTGTTATTTCTGCGATGATACTATGACTGAGCACTCCTATTTGTTTTTGAATTTTCTCTTCATAAGCTCATCAAATCGTTCCTTTTGTACGTCTGTTAATTCTGCCCGGCGTAGGGCCATCATGTCATCAACACTTCCTTGAATGCAATCTGGTGTTAGTCTATCGGTTATAAGTAAGCCCTTTAAGTGATCAATTTCATGTTGCAAAACCCGAGCATAAAATCCTGATTCAGTAGTTTTATGTTCTACTCCATTTTCATCGTAATAATGTAGATGTATTTTTTTATACCTGGGTACTTTTCCTGCTTTACTGGCAACGGAATAGCAAGCTTCAAAGTCGTCAACAAATCCTTCAGCCTCTATGCCCTGATAAGAAGGATTAATTAAGATGTGCATAGCATAGGGGATTACGTTGTTCCTCAAGAGTGCGGCATCTTCGGGAATATAAATGGCAACAATTTGTTGATGATGATTGACTTGGGGTGCTGCAAGGCCAACACCACCAAGTTGAAATAATTTTTCTTTCATCATTTGTATTAACGCTAAATTATCTGCTGACAACGGGAAAGTAACTGTCTCGGCAGGTGTTTTTAGCATGGGTATAAATTGTGATTGTTCAATAGTAACAATTTCAAGGGCATGAATAGTTAAGCTCATTATCAATCCTACAAAAAATAAAATTAACTTAGGCATGAGATAAACAAATGGTCTCTCTTAAACGGTAATTATGCTACAAAAAGTCTGGTTTGGTTAACTAATTAAAAGCGGGGATAGGATTAGGAGGCTGGTGTTCATCATGATTAGGAATTATGGGCTGCGGTAAGACATAGCCGCGATCAATGTTGTTTGAGGTGCCTGTGCCAAAAAGACCAAAACGATTTGCTGACGAGTTAGTTGCAGAAGAAATAGATATAAGTGAATTTTGCTCAACAGTATTTTCAAGATTCTTAAGAAGCGTTTTATATTTTGGAGTATAAAGATTCAGCGCTGAGAGTAAAGAGATAATACATTGTTTAATCCAGGCAAAACTGAATGTATTATAATGACGGTGTTTTTGCATGGTCGCAATAAATGAGGGTTTTTCGACTTCAGCTTTAATATCAGCCAAACGTCTTTCTATAGGTGCTTTACTGCTAGCAATTTTGATTAATGGATCAATCAAGTCTGTTTTCAACTGTAGAGTTTCTGCAGTTTCGTAGAACAAAGTTCTCTTCTTGCCATCAGAATTTCTAATAAGCTCAGCTGAGCCTATCTCTCTATTTGCCTTACCTAGATAGGCTTTAAATTGCTCGAGCGCACTTACCACCGCTTCAAATTGGATATATTTAGAGTAATTAAGACGTTCAAACTCTTCAACCTGCGCTTCTAATAAACGTTTAATTTCAGCATTAATATCTTGAGCAAGTTTTGCTTCCTCGATGATTTGAAGTTCTTTCGTGGATAGAAAATTACCCAGTGCAGTATTGTATTCTTCTCGCAAATGATAAAGGCTATATCGTGATGTTAGCCGGTTAAATTCACGTGCAAATGCTCTTTTCGTGTAGTTTTCTCGGATGACTTCATTCTGGTTATGTTGCTCATCTTTACAGTTTTCAAGATAAGCAATTCTTCCTTGCAGCGTTGCAATTTCAAACTGAATTGAATTATCTTCACCTTCATAATGGTGTAGCAAAGTCTTGGCCATACCAACAATATTTTTGAATGCATCAGCCTCTTTCCTGGTAGAGGTGGCTATTTCTTTAAGCCGCCTGCTCTCTATAGAAAAATCTTCTAACTCAATCTCTAGTGCATTATCGTCTGTAGGTTGAAACTTATCTGAGGTAAATTTAATAAATCCTTCGCCATCGACTTCCGGCTGCTTTGGAGACTCTCCAATGCTGGGAGGTATAGGAACATGGTGTTGTAAAAAATCTTCAATGCCCTGGAATTGGGGCTCTACTGGTTGAGATACCCAACCTAACTTATGTCGCTCCGCAAGAAGAATAGGTTGTAATGCTTTATAAAGTTTAATTAAGCGTGCTTTATTAATTTCATTTGCAAGTATGGAGGGAGGGAGGCCGGAGTTAAAGTTAAGATAGAGCTTTACCTCTTGGGTAAAGGCTCTAACCAAAGCATATTTGTTAGCTAAAGATATTTTTTCCGGAGTAAATTTATCATCAGTTAAAGCGTCGATGTCAATCGTTAATGCTGGATCATTTTTGAGAGGTAACATCTTGGCGGTTGCAGCTTTTAGCCGATCTTTAGCTGCTTCAACTCGATGAGTAAGTGGGGCTAATGTGCATAATAACGATAAATGTTCTTGAGAGTCGAGGTTAAGTGGCTCAATCAATCCTTGATGGAATTCATCAAGAACAGCTTTCATTGGTTTTGCCAGTAAGCCTGGTTCTAATCCTAACCTGTCTTCCCATTCGTCAGTTTCTTTTAAGATACGGACGAATAGATCGTTATTCAGTTCTTCTAAATGATCCATCGCGGCTTCATAAGAAAGCTGTGTAAACTGCTCAAGCTTGGCCTTTAGTTCTTTATAAAGGCGATACATGGTAGGGGTTTGAAGGAGTAAGTTAAAATAGGAGTTCGAATTTTCAATAATGCCTTCAATATTGAGTGCTGCCAGCTTAGTTCGCTCATTGACTTGCTTTTTGGTTTCATCCGATAAGTCCTGATTATATAATGCAGCATTAATATGTTCAGGGATAAGCATAAAACTACGTAGTGAATACCAAAGGCCACTGTATTTCACAATTTTATTTTGATATCTAGGCTCGGTTAGCTTAACTTCTTCACTTCCGACAACGTAGGTGTCCTTTTGCTTCATAAAAGCATTGTAAATAACAATGGCTTGGTCTTTTAATTCAGCTCCAATCAACGCAAAATGAGGATCATTGGCTAAGGCTTTGGCATGATCGAGGATGTCATCAATATGACCTTTAGCTTGAATCAGATGGTAAACATAGAGAGATTGACTACCTTTTTGGTCTAAGCTTTCAAGCTCTCTACAGATTTTCTCGATGTGAAACAAAGCATTAAAAATACGTTTAATGCCAAGAGCCTGTTGAGCCTCAAAGTGAACAAGCTCTGCATTTTCCACCTCTGGAAAGGGGAGCCCCTCTGCTGCTGGTTTTAATTTACCTCGGAGTGTTTTATTAAAAACATGGGTTAATTTAAATAATGACTCACGATAGGAGGCGATGGCTTTAGAATACTCAGTATGTTTGAGTACAAAATTTGCTCGTGCACTTATATTGGTATCAGGATGCAATTCTTGAGCGCAAACTTTGTTCTCATATTTTTGTACAGTGAGTTGCGTATAAAGGTTCGCTCGCTCTTTTGCTGTGGCAAGCATACATTCAAAGTGCGCCAATATTGGTGTCACGTTCTCATCAGTAAAACAATCAATAACAGTGGTTGGTTTTAATCCATCTTTTAGCAAAAATTTGTCAGATAATAATTCAATAATGGCTTTGTCTTGTTCCCTGGCTTTTTTAGCTATGGGTAGATTTTCAACTAAATAAGGCTGAAATAGACTATACCATCGACGTAACTGTGCTTTTACTTTAGGTTTATCGACTTCTTTATTCGGATTTTGATGGACATCACTCAGGAAAGTTAAAAAATTTATTAACGCCGTTTGGGTTTCTTTAAGCTGCAGAAATTTTCTTTCGTAGTAATGCGCTAATGCTTCTGTTTGTTCTAATGTCAGTGCTTCGGAATTGATTATCCATACATTATCGGGATCTCGACTAAATGTCAGATGCTGCTGGTCTATTGAGGCGGGATTAATTCCTAAAATTTTTGCTTCATTAAAACTGGTTAATTCCGATTTTTTCTTATAAGGATAAATATCAACATTGTCGTAATTTTCAACAGAATAAATGATATCGTTATTTAATTCGATATGAAGGGTATTAGTAGCCAACTCCTTCGTCAATGCAGTTTGCAGTTTAGCTTTTAGAGGAAGCAAACTTGCAACGGCCACAGCTTCCGCCTCGCCTGTAAATAAGCGCACCGGTCTTGTCAGTTTGCGGGTATAGACTTTGTTGTCTAATAAATCTCTAATGATTAGGTTGGATAATTCAGGATCAATCGCTTTAACATAGGGTAGGAGGAATTTATAATGTAACTTCAAAATCTCCTTCTGTTCTCTAGGAAGATTTAATAACGAGTAGCTTTTATATTGATGGTTTTCAATAACAGCAAAAAAATTGTTGAATGCAGCTTGGGCTGAGTCTAATTTTTTTACATTCGAGCGACAGGTTGCTATCCGTTGTCGAGTTTTCTCAAGGCGCAAATTAACAAAATGGGTATCTTCAATAGTTTGCAACTCCTCCCCTTCTGCGGCGAAATCAACAACTTTTGCTGCATAACCACACATTAATTGGTAAAAAGGTTTAATGTGAGTCATTAACGGTCGAGAAAGAGTTCCTGGGCTTAACAAGGTTTCGTCTTCCAAGCGATCTGCGAGACTAAACAACTCAGGTAGCAATTCATATTTTAATCGTCTCATATTGTGACGAATGATATCTTGGGATGATTTATTGGCATAACCTATTTGCTCAAGACTGCTCGTAGATAGGTTAATGATTTCGCGAATAATGCGAATGTAGTTTAAAGCCTTAAATGAAATAAACAGGTCGTCGCTTTGCAGATTTTCAATGGAATTTAGTAGCTTAAATGCTTGTTCCTGCAATTCATCTAATTTGGCTTTATCTATTGTCGGTTGGTACGTGGTAATCTGTGGTCCATAACGGTGCAAATAAGCTGTTAACTGTTGGATATATCCAGGTAAAACTGCCCCAAAATGAGCAAGGAAATCGTAATCATAATTTCCATCATTGTTGGGCTTCATTTGTGCTATTGCGATACCACCAGTCAGACCAGCTTTATAACCTATCGGATAATTCTTTACGGCAGAAGTAAATTCAATGGCTCCATCTTTATAAGAATCAGCAAAGGCTTTTACTGGGGCTAGAAGCTGTAAGGCACGTTGAATTTCGCTTTTAAAAATCTCATTAAAATCGATGTCGAGATGGGTTAATAAATAACTTGCCTTATACCCATGTTCAATCGTCTTATAGTAGAGCTTTTTAGCATCTTGAATTTTTTTATTACCGTCCCTGAAGTTTACCGACTGTAGATCTTCAAATGCTAATTGGGCGTGATAGAGTGCATTAATAAGTTGTTTTAGCTGGACAATTTGCCTGGGTTCAGCATCAAAATTGGTGAATGGTTCGCCTTCTGTATTAGGCTTAAGAAAAAAAGGTCTTGCTTGTATGCTAAGAAAGTGGCTTTGGAGAGTCGTGGTGATTTTTCCTCTTAACTCTTTTAGAAACGAGGCGATGTCTTGCTCTTTAAAATTATCAAGCAGTTTGAGATATCGTTCTTTATTGAAGAGCCTGAAATACCGTTCTAGCATTCTGTTTCTTAAATACGCATATTTGCGTACTAATAGTAAAGGATTATTATTAAGAAAACATTAAGATTGCAAAAATTTTCTTCACTTTTTATCTTTTCAATTTTTGTATACCATCTAGCATCAAGCTTATCATATTACGGATTTAAGAATGAGTAATTGGAAAACATTAGCAGATATTCGCCGCGAATACGGTGAGTTAACTTTATCAGAAGAAACAATATTGGAGTCGCCAATCGCGCAATTTAAACAATGGTTTGAAGAGGTTTTGCCTGTGGAAAAAAGCGATCCAACTGCGATGGTATTGTCAACTGTCGATGACAAGGGTTTTCCAGATTCAAGAGTCGTTTTATTAAAGGGATTAGAGGATGAAGCATTCATTTTTTATACAAATTATCAAAGCAATAAGTCATTGCAACTAAGCCAAACACCCTATGCTGCTTTAAATTTTTATTGGCCCCAAATGGCACGTCAAGTTCGTGTTCGAGGTTGGATAAAAAAGACCACCAAGCGGCAATCCGATCTTTATTTTGCCTCAAGACCATTAACCAGCCAGCTAAGTGCGGTTGTCTCTGCCCAAAGTCAACCAATTAGCGATAGAAAAGCACTTGAAGATGCTTTAAACAAGTTAATTGCAGAACATGGTCAAGAGCCGATTCTTCGACCTGTGAATTGGGGTGGGTACATGGTAATTCCTGAAGAAATCGAGTTTTGGCAAGGGCGAAATAATCGTTTACACGATAGAATTTTTTGCCACAAAAAACGAGGAAAATGGGTTTACTATCGTTTGGCACCATAAATGCATAATCAAGATTAGGCATTATTTATAAGTTGTTATTTTGTCAAGAAAGAGTAAAAAAAGTACACCATAAAGGATGCATTAGTTAAGAGGCGTAGAATGGGATGAAGTGAAGTGTGGATCATGTTTAGGGATACACTTCAAATTTTAGGGAAAATTTAATAGCGACATGATTTGCAAAGACGCTAAAGAGAGGGTACCAATATGAAAGAGACAAATGCGTTGTTACCACACATAAAATTGCGTTTTGACATCGAACATCCAAACCTGGAAGAATGTTATGCTTATGGTTATGAATGCGCTTTAGCTGAGGTGGGTGAGGAGGCTAATCCTTACCATCAAGGCAGCGCTGAAAATGAGCAATGGTCTGAAGGGTGGTGGGCAGGTTTTTATGGTGAAAAACCACTGTTTGAGCTTGCTGAAGAATTGTTAGAGCCAGAAGTTAATGAAAAGGATGCTGCCAACGATTATACCTATAACGCTATAAGCAGTTTGGTGAGCGCTAGTTTCCTTTCCAAGGTGCTAAAAATTACCGGTGCCATTGCCGCAACTGCTGTGGTAGGTTATCAGGTTCTTGATCTGGTTGCTTAGTTTATTCATCAAGTGGCTAATCAGTAACTCTGAATTACCTGTAACTTCCTAGAGCCCTGATTTATACAGGGTCTAGGATTAAATTCGATAACTGCAATATTAGCTTTTAAATCAGCAAACACTAAAATTATTTAAACAATTTTAAAACCATACTTCTCATTCTCGCGAGTTCTGCAGGATTAAATTCTTTATAAATCGGACTTCCAATGTTTAAACAGACCGTTACGTCATCTCCAATGCCTTTTAATAAATCCACCCCTGACAAGCGCAGCAAATGGATATCGTTAGAAATTTCTTTGGCCCATTGATCCAAATAGTTTTCATTCGTAAAAACAGGCAAGAAGAATTGATCATTGTCGACTAGGTAGAGAACTTCAGGCTGCTCAGGGTTAGATTTCTTGTCGATGGGAACAATAAAATTTGCTTTAATAAACTCAAGATAGGCTTTATTGGCCTGAACGTTTCCCCCTGATGTATCTAATGCATTCTTAATTGCTTCTTCAAGCTCATTCATTCACGTTACCCTGCTAAAAAAGGAAATAGTATACCTTATTATGAATTGTTAATGTCTTAAGAAAACTAAGTTTTGTATTTGATAGCGGTTTTAGTTAAATTTAGCATGCTCCAGCATGAAGTTCCAGATAGAGCAATGTGTTGAAATAATTGTCGGTAACAGTATAATGTAGGATTAATTTTGCTAATTTAATGACCAACCTACTGTTTTAATGCAACTTATTTTAGTTCGAGTCTTTCTAGGATGGAAACGGTAACAGAGTGAATTTATGAATATGATAGCAATGTCTCAGAGTGAAAAAGCGGGTCGTATTAATCGATTAGGTTTTGCCTGGATTGTGTGGGGATTAGCGGCAGCCTTCTATTTTTCAGACTACATGGCGCGAGTGGCTCCAGGCGTTATGCACCGAAGCTTACAAATCGATTTTGGTATTAATGAAGCAGGATTTGGTATTTTAACCGCTTCATTTTATTTCCCTTATATTCTCATGCAAATTCCAGTCGGTCTTACTGTCGATCGAATGAGTATTCGTGCAATATTAACCGTTATGTCTCTAATCACTGCCTTAGGCTGCGGCGTTTTTGGTCTGGCCGATGGCTTGGTAATGGCCTCTGTTGGTCGTATGTTAATCGGTTTTAGTGCTGCTTTTGCGTTTGTAAGTTCACTACGCCTGGCAACATCCTGGTTTCCACCCGCCATGTTGGGTTTATTAGCAGGTTTGACTCAAGCTCTGGGAATGTTGGGGGCTGCAGCAGGAGAAGCACCAGTTTCATTCTTGGTGGCGAATGTAGGTTGGCGTCATAGTATGCTTATCATCGCCTTTTTATTTATTGCTTTGGCAGGTCTTTTGTATCAATTTGTTCAAGATAAACCCGGTACCAAACGTCATGAAATCAAAAAATCTGAAGCAAGAATTAGCATCTTAAGTAGTTTGCGTATCATTTTAACTCACCGCCAAATTTGGATTAATGCACTTTATGCGGGGTTTTTATTTGGCCCAACGGCAGTGATTGGTGAAGCTATTGGCCCTGCTTATTTGCAGTATGGTCGTGGTTTAACTGCGCATACGGCAGCTTTTGCTACAGGGTTGATTTTTATTGGTTGGGGGATTAGCGGTCCTTTATCTGGCTGGTTATCCGATAAAATGGGACGAAGAAAGCCATTAATGATTTTGTCAGCACTCTGCGGAGTTATACTGACATCATTATTCGTATTTTATCCTAATCTTGATAAGACAATGGCATATATTATCTTTTTTGTCTTCGGTGTTACTAACACTGGTGTGGCAATCGCATATGCGGTCTCAACAGAAATTTGTGAGAGTAATGTGGTAGGAACTTGTATTGCTTTTACTAATATGATTTCAATCTTTGTTGGGGCATTAATGCAACCTTTAGTGGGTCGGTTGGTTGATTTAGCTTCAGGCGCTCGGGCGTACAATCTTGAGACGCTATTACTCTCTGATTTCCAGGCTGGATTAAAAATTCTGCCACTTTGTTCATTAGTCGCCTTAATCTTGGCGTTTATGGTTAAGGAAACTTATTGCACACCCATTCGAAAGATATAATAACTAACTGTAACTATGATTTTTTTTTTTAATATCTTGGCTAGTTAGTGAATCTCGTGTTTTAATTAGGGCGGTGCCTCTCGTCTGTGATGATATTCATTTATAGAGGCTGACATTAACACGGAGATAATATGAAAAAATTCATAGGATTAGTGGTTATTTTAGCCGTTCTAGTCCTCGGTTCTTATTATGGTATGGGCTATCTTACTGAGCAAAAAGTGAGAGAAAGCCTCAATTTTGTGAATCGATCCAATGGGCTTGCTGCTAATATTGTGGAATATGATCGCGGTTGGTTTACTTCCAAAGCCAATTTCGACTGGCGCGTCCATGTTCCTGAGCAAACCATCCAAAATAATGGCCAAACTCAGACAATTCCTGCAAAAGATTATACAGTGCAGATGCCTGTTACCATTTATCATGGTCCAATAATCTTCTCCGATCAGGGTGTGAAATTTGGTCTTGGCTATGCTCATACTGATCTAGACATGCCCAAAGAATATGTTGAACAATTTAACAGCTTGTTTACTAATCAATCAACGAAGCCCAATATTGTTATCGACTTCTTTGTAAACTATCTTGGAAATAGCAGCATTGACATGTCTGTTCCTGCTTTCAAGTTATTCGCAAAAGATGGTACAGCAACTTTTGAATGGTTTGGTATGTCAACAACCACTAGTGTATCGTCTGACTTAGATAAAGTGGGTGGCAACATTACCATTGAAGGATTGGCATTTAAGAAAGATCAAGTCAATACGAAAATGTCTTCTATCACCAGCGAATATAATCTTCATAGAACCGATAAGGGATTATTTTTAGGTGATGCAAGTTTATCTTTCCCCTCGTTTGTTGTGATGGATAGTGATAAGAAATTGTTTGAATTAGGACAATTTGATATTCACTCTGATTCTGATATAGAGGATGGTCTATTCAGTTCACACGTTAAAACCTCCGTGGAAAAAATCGTTGCGAATGATAAGACTTATGGACCTGGAAATTTGGAAGTAGCTATTCGCAATCTTGATGCTGATGCCTTGGCCAGATTAAACGAACAAGCCCAACAAGTACAGCAAGGAACTGACGCGGAACGTCAGCGTGCTATGTTGGCTATGTTACCAGAACTGCCAAAGTTATTTAGCAAAGGTGCTGAATTTGAAATTACTGAAATGAATTTTGTAATGCCTCAAGGAACTGTTGAAGGTAGTTTAATGGTTTCTTTACCGAAGGGTGAAATGGGTAATCCATTTGAGTTAATACAGAAGATTCAAGGTAATGGTAAACTAAAAGTTCCAGCTGCAGTGGTTAAGCAATTAGTTACAGAATCTATCAAACAAAAGATGATGTCGCCTCAGCAAAATCAGCAAAATGATCAGCAACAAGGCATTGCTCAACAAATACAACAACCGAGCAATCCAGATGCTACTGCTCAGGCAGCTGCTGGTTCAACCGACGTTTCGCAACAGGCAGTGACTTTAGCTGACAAGCAATTGGCAACTTTAGTACAAAATGGAGTCTTGACTCAGCAAGGAACTGACTACGTCATTGAGGTGAGTTTAAATCAGGGTCAACTAACAATTAATGGTAAGCCATATCGCCCTGAAATGATGAAATTTTAACAAATGCAATGGAAAATTATCGCTTGAGCCTGTCCCATCAGGCTCAAGGGTTTAATCCTGATTTTAAACTAAATTTACTATTTCTATACTTGTCAGGAATAAACCGATTCGGTAATATGCTCGTTTTTAAAGGAGGAGTTAAAAAGAATGACAACAATCAGTAATGAAGCTGGGGATGCAACAATGTCACTGGCAGAGAGTGTCACTCAATCAGTGCAGAAATATTTCGCCGAGCTCAAGGGAACTGATCCTGTTGATCTGTACCAATTTGTTCTTGAAGAGATTGAAACACCCTTGTTCCGTGCAGTTATGGAACATTGCAAATACAATCAATCACGTGCGGCAATAATGCTTGGCATAAGTCGCGGAACATTAAGAACAAAACTACGTCGCTATTTCGATGACAAATATGTTGGTACACGCGATTAACTTTCGCTTTTTGTGGGAAAAGGGAAGAATAATGTCTTCCCTTTTTTATTCAATTGGACCGTTGTAAAAAAAGTACCGCTAGACGGGGCACCACTGGTATAAGTTATTCACAAAATAATATCATTCTGCAAACATAGAGCTCACAGATTCCTCTACATTGACGCGTTTTATTGCTTGCGCCAACATGTCAGCAAGACTTACTACTCTAATTTTTTTACAACGCTTTGCATCTTCTGAGAGTGGAATTGTATCGGTAACAACCACCTCATCCAGCGATGAATTGGTGATGTTATTGACGGCAGGTCCTGATAAAACGGGATGAGTAATATAGGCTCTGACACTGGTTGCTCCATTTTGTTTTAACTGATAGGCAGCAGAACAGAGGGTTCCGGCAGTATCAACAATATCGTCAATAATAATACAATGTCTACCGGCCGGCTCACCAATGATATGCATTACTTCGGATTTGTTGGGTCCACTGCGTCGTTTGTCAATAATGGATAAATCTGCATCGTTCAGCAGTTTTGCCATTGCTCTGGCACGAACAACACCACCCACATCTGGAGAAACAACCATAAGGTTGCAAAGATTTTGTTGTTTAATATCTTCCAACAAAATAGGTGTTGAGTATACGTTATCCACAGGCATATAGAAAAATCCCTGGATCTGATCCGCGTGCAAATCAACAGTAAGGACGCGGCAAATACCAACGGAAGCCATCATATCTGCAACAACTTTGGCTGTAATGGGGACGCGTGCGGAACGCACTCTTCTATCTTGACGAGCATAGCCAAAATAGGGAACAACAGCAGTAATTCTTCCTGCTGACGACCGTCTTAATGCATCGGCCATAATCATCAGCTCCATAAGATTATTATTGGCTGGAGCGCAGGTAGACTGGATAATGAAAACATCACGACCGCGGACATTTTCAAGTATTTCAACCATGGTTTCACCATCGCTAAAAGTACCTACGGATGCTTGTCCAATAGGGATTTGCAGATGGGAAGCTATTTTAAGAGCCAGCTCTGGGTTAGCATTACCGGTAAAGATCATCATTGTCGACATGTGCAAAAAACCTTTGATTGAGTTTAATCAGGTAACTTAAACACATAGCAGAAGACAGCCAGAAAGATATAGTTATTATTTGAGCGATCCGGTGAACGCATCCTTCCCGGGTATCTTCTGCCGTCTGTTTACTTGAATCAACAAGATTGTGGCTGGGGTGCTAGGATTCGAACCTAGGTATGCAGGGATCAAAACCCTGTGCCTTACCGCTTGGCGACACCCCAATAAGTTGTAGATTCTTCTATTAATCATCCATGAACGTGCATTGCTGCGAACGTGCGTATTGTGCAAACTATTTAAGGTCTTGTCAAACAATTTTTTCTTTGGATTTATTGAATTGTTGGATTCACAATCCTTAAAGAAATGTCGAAATTAAAAATTAAGATTCCAGGCTCAATTTCAGTCTGGAATCTTAAGAATAAGTTTAGATCTTCCAACGTTTTATAACAAGTTTTATAAAGATCCCATTACCTTGTAACCGAATAACACTAGGAAGAACGGTTTTTCCGACAACAGTGTATTGGCCATAATCAATGATATATCCACCTTGCTTTAAAACAAGTAAGTGGTTAGCCGCATCACGTTTAGCGGATTGTACATGTCCAGGAGCGGGTAAGCCTCTAACCCAATAAAAAAGGTTATTTACTGGCAAGCGGACACCGGTTTGTTGTTTTAATAATTCCTCTGCATTTGAAGAGGACGCTGTTTTAGGGCCATCACGTAAAGTAACAAGCCCACCTTTTTTATTAATTAATACAGTTCCACTGCCTAAAGGACCAAACAGGCGGATTTGATATTGACTTAAACCGCGTTGAAGCCAATTCACAGAAGCATTCCAGCCTTTACTCTTGCTGCGAGCAGCCATGGCGCCCGAAATTTCCCAGGAAGTGATTGCACTTGCAGAAGAAGTTGCAGCTAATTTTGCTGTTTCTGCAGTTGAGGCATTCGCTTCTACTGTAGTTTTTGTTTGTTCTAAATTACCGTCGGTTTGCTCAAATTTTGCCATTTTGTTGTTTGCTGGCATTGATGTATCTACCCCGGCAGTTGTTGTATCGGATGGTGTCGCTTGCGCTTTAGCCACAGGAGCGGTATAAGAAGAGGTTGCGTCCACTGTAGTTGGGCGAGGTGTACATGCAACAGTTAACAGAACAGAGCCCAATAACGTTAATTTAATAGCATTCATTGCATCTCCTAAATTCCGTTTTCCATGAGTGTCAGATCTTATAATAGCCTGCAAGTTAGAAATTTTCCTTGTGAAATGATAAGAAGCGCTCTTAAGCAATAGTTTTTCAGAGCACAATACGATAGACTGCCAAAAGTTGCAATTGATGGGTAGTATTATGAAACATAAGGCAATCTATCCGGGAACCTTTGATCCAGTAACAAATGGGCACATTGATATTATTACGAGAGCCTCAAAAATATTTCCGGAGCTGGTCGTTGCTGTAGCCAGCAATAGTGCTAAACGCCCTTATTTTCCTCTGGAAACACGCATTGCTCTAATTGAAGAGGCCTTAGGTGATTTGCCTGGCGTTTCAGTCATTGGGTTTGACTGTTTATTAATTGATTTTGTACATCAGCAAAAGGCCGGTATTATTTTACGGGGTTTGCGTGCTGTTAATGATTTTGAATATGAATTTCAATTGGCAGGGATGAATCGAAAACTTTCACAAGATATTGAAACGTTATTTTTAACCCCTTCCGAACATGTTTTATTTATTTCCTCCACATTAGTGCGAGAAATTGCTCAACTGGGCGGGGATGTGTCGCAGTTTGTACCTTCTTCTGTTGAGCGAGCTTTTAGTCAAAAGCGAACATAATTTATGAAAATAATGAAGTTTTTACTGGTGTTCCTTATAGTAGCGAATACAGTAAATGCTGCAGATTATGCCTCAACCCCTTCAGCTTATGCGGTTGCCAGTGCTCACCCACTAGCAACGAATGCAGGACTGGAAATACTTGCGGCTGGGGGTAATGCATTTGATGCTGCTATTGCTGTTGCAGCGACTTTAGCTGTAGTAGCACCTTACCACTCGGGATTAGGGGGTGGTGGATTTTGGCTGTTGCACCAAGCAAAAAATAAAAAAAATATTTTTATTGATAGTCGTGAGACGGCACCTTTGGCAGCGCATGAGAATATGTTTTTAGATGCGGATGGCAACCCCATCGCTGGATTATCTCTTAATGGGGGATTGGCTGCCGCTATTCCTGGAGAACCTGCGGCGTTAGTCTATATTGCCAAGCATTATGGTCGTCTTCCGTTATCAATTTCATTAGCGCCTGCTATTCATCTTGCAGAGGAAGGGTTTATTGTTGACTATCAATTTACCTATTTTTCAACAATGGCCGATCGTCTACAAATACTGCGCCGCTTTCCCAATACAGCTGCGATTTATTTGAATAAAGGTCAACCCTATAAGCCAGGAGAGCGCTTGAAGCAGCCTGATTTGGCTAATACCTTAAAATTACTGGCAGAAAAAGGTCATGACGGTTTTTATAAAGGAAGAGTAGCCGAACAGCTGGTTAAATCAGTGCGCGCGGCGGGAGGAATTTGGTCGTTAGATGATCTTGCTAAATACCAAATCAAGATTCGTGAACCTTTACAAAGTGCTTATCATAATATGTTAATTATTACAGCACCGCCACCTTCTGCAGGCGGAGTAGCTTTAATAACCATGTTAAATATTCTGGCAGATTATCCTTTACAAACATTTTCGAAAGCACAGTGGGTCCATTATTTAACAGAGGCAATGCGGCTTTCGTATTGGCAGCGGGAACAGGCGTTGGCCGATCCAGATTTTATCACAGTACCATTGGATAGACTTTTATCCGCTGATAATGCCAAGCAATTACGCACATTAATTTTTAAAGATAAAGCGACACCAAGTGATCAATTCCAAGGCAAGAATGATTCGCAGGAGAAAATGAATACCACCCATATTTCAATATTAGATCGTGAGGGTAATCGTGTTGCGGCTACACTGACAGTTAATTTTATATTCGGGTCGAGTGTTGTTGGCGGTGGAACAGGAGTATTGCTCAATGATGAAATGGATGATTTTTCTGTTAAACCCGGCGTTAAAAATGTTTTTGGTATCGTAGGTAGTCAAAAAAATAGCATTGCTCCTGGGAAACGACCGGTGTCAAGCATGACTCCTACTTTCCTTGAGATGCCTGGCCGTATTGCTATTGTTGGGACTCCAGGTGGTAGCCGCATCCCGACCATGGTCTTACTCGCTTCTTTAGTATTTTATGACTATCAGGGTGCCATATCCATGGTTTCGGCCATGCGTTTCCATCACCAGTATTTACCGGATTGGTTGCAATTTGAGCCAGAAACATTTTCCCCGCAATTACAGCTGGAATTAAAAAATATGGGATACCATTTAATGGCTTTAAAGGAATATTATGGAGACATGCAAGCAATTACTTGGGATAAAGCAACCAATATTGTTACTGCAGCCTCGGATCCGAGGCACATAGGTTTGGCGGCTGTAATTGCAACAGCTCCGAGTGGCTATGGATTAGAGCATTAATTATCTTTCTCCCCAACCAGCTCTTTCATAATTTTGTGGACACGATTGACTAGTTCGTCTTTATTTTCAGTCGTGTATTTTGAAGCATCAATGGGTTGGCCAATGTGCACTTCAGCGGTTTGGTTAATGTTTATTTGCGTGGTTCTGGCAGGTAAAATGTTATAAGCGCCACGAATTCCAATCGGGATAATTGTTGCATTCGCCTCAATAGCAGTGATAAAAGCCCCTTTTTTGAAAGCGGCAAGCTTCCCTGTTTTGGAGCGTGTACCTTCAGGCGCTATCCACATCACGATACCGCTTTCTAATAATTTTTGAACTGCCTCAAGATCTTTAATGGCCTGGTGTTTGTTCTTACGGTCAATAAATGGAAATTCTGCAGCCATCATGCCTTTGCCCATGATAGGGATTTTTGATAATTCTTTCTTTGCCAACATGCGAATAGAATGATTGGGAAAAGCTTTAAAACTAAGTGGAATATCATACAGGCTGCTGTGATTACACATAATGATTGTGACTTCACCTGGTTTAGGTTCGACATGATGCGGATTAATCACTTTACAGGTTACGCCAACCAAGTTAAGTAAATTATTCGCCCAGTTGAGAATGGTTTTATCCACCCAGGCGCGATTAGTTTTACCAGTAAAACGTTTTATTATCGAGCTTCCACAAGCCTTAGCCGTGTAAAATATTGATAATAAGATTATCCATTGAGTACGAAGTTTGCTGATTTTCATAAGGCGTAATAATTATAGGTTTTGACAGATGATACTTCATGTTTAGAACGTTTCACAGTACAGAATTTACTCGGGATAAGCATTTAACAAGGGCTGACATTGAGGACAGTAAGCTGAACTTCGACTGCCAATAGTAATCACTTGAATTAAATGATTGCATTGATAACAAGGATAATTTTTTCTACCATAAACCTGCAGGCGATTGGTAAAATACCCCGGTTTTCCATCGCTGGCATAAAAATCACGCAAGGTAGTCCCTCCTGCATGAATGGCTTGTTGTAAAACCTGCCTAATAAATAGGACAAGTTTATTAAGCTGCTCTTGAGATAAAAGCCCCGCGGGAGTTTGAGGATGGATTCCGGCTAAAAACAAACTCTCTGTAGCATAAATATTACCCACACCGACTACAATTTCACTACGCATAATCAATGTTTTAATGGCCTGCCGTTTGTTTTTTGCTTTTTGACCTAAATAATTCCCATCAAAATCATTTGAGAGAGGTTCAGGTCCTAAGTGAGTTAGAAGTGGATGATTTTCCGGCTCGAGTGTATATAGCCAAAGACCAAAACGACGCGGGTCGTTATACCGTAATATGCACCCATCGTTTAGTATCATGTCAATGTGATCATGTTTCTCAGGTGCTAATTTGGGTTTAACAAAGCGTAAATGGCCTGACATTCCCAGATGAATAAGAATATATCCTTTACTTAAATGAATTAATAAGTATTTAGCGCGACGAGTAACAGCTAATATTTGCTGGCCACGACAAAGATCATCTAACGGAGGAACCATTAGTCTAAGCTTCGGTTGTCTAACATGAATGGCTGTTATAACTTTATTTACTAAGTCTGGCGTTATACCAAGCCTTGTGGTTTCTACTTCAGGTAATTCGGGCATTACTCTTTATCGTCGTGCTCAATGACTCGTCCTTTCGTGGATTCGTCGATTTTTTTGGGTGAAAATAGCAAGTTTTTAACAAAAAACACAATCCAGAGAACTGCGCCTATAATTAAACCCCATACTAATACGTATGAGAACATGATAAATAAACCTATGACTAATGCGATAGCAATACCGGCAATTAGAAAAGGAATAAGTTGCTGTAGAAGACGTTCGATTTTATCGTTCATGAATATAAGGTCCCTGATGAAAAACGGATATTTATCCTAATCTATTGAAATTATCGTCTACAAGTTCCATAGATGCAATGCGAATTGTGCAATTTGTGGTATCATATGAATAGGACTATAGTGAATATCACATTTTACCTGTAGTGATTTTATTTTTTAGTGGAGTAGACCCTATGATTTATGGCGTTTTGAACCTGTCGTTTTGGGGATATGTATTAGCAACTGTAATTCTTACGCAGATTACTATCGCTGCGGTTACAATTTATCTTCACCGCCATCAAACACATCGGGCGCTAACACTGCACCCTATCGTTAGCCATTTTTTTCGTTTCTGGTTATGGTTAACCACGGGAATGGTAACAGCCCAATGGGTAGCCATTCACCGTAAACATCATGCAACAACGGACATTGAAGGTGACCCGCACAGCCCTAAAGTATTAGGTATAAAGAAGGTATTTTGGCAAGGGGCTGAACTCTATAAAGAAGCTTCCAAAGACAAGGAAATGATTGCCAAGTATTCTCACGGAACGCCAACCGATTGGATTGAGCGCAATGTGTATTCTCGCTTTTCCTCAAAAGGCATTTTACTTATGTTTTTGCTTGATCTGGTTCTTTTTGGTTTGCCTGGGATAACAATCTGGGCTCTTCAAATGATGTGGATCCCATTGCATGCTGCTGGAGTTGTCAACGGTATAGGACATTATTGGGGCTACAGAAATTTCGAATGCCCTGATGCAGCAACGAATATTTTTCCCTGGGGATTTTGGATAGGTGGTGAGGAGTTACATAATAACCATCACACATTTGCTTCTTCTGCTAAATTCTCTATCAAATGGTGGGAATTGGATATTGGTTGGTTATACATTCGATGTTTGTGTTTTCTAAAGCTTGCAAAAGTTAAAAAATTACCGCCCAAATTGGCTAGAGAAGAAGGCAAGCTACACGTTGATCTTGAAACAGTTAAGGCGGTTGTTAGCAATCGTTTTCACGTGATGTCTCAATATTATAAAAGCGTTGTTCGTCCGATTCTTAAGGATGAAAAACGTATGCTCCAAACAGAAGACAAACATCTGTTACAACGAGCGGGTCGCTTATTGCGCTTACAAGATAGTTTATTATCTCCACGTGCCAAAGCACGTCTGCAAGCACTTCTTGCCAGTTGCGAACAACTGCAAATAGTTTACAGTTTTCGCCAGTCCCTACAAAATATTTGGTTAAAGACTGCAAGCTCCCAAAAAGAATTGGTAGACGCGTTACAGCAATGGTGTAAGCAAGCTGAAGAATCAGGCTTGGATGTTTTACGGCAATTTGCTCAACAAATTAAAGGCTACGTGCCTCAGCCTGTAAAAATTTAATTCAAAACGGGGGAGACCCCGTTTTTTTTTAAGAAAATGCATGGATTGCAACTATAGTTTTGTTTTTTTACGATTAATTTGTCATTTGAGTGCTAAAATTAAAATGTTGGCAAGGTTGACATTCATCTGCTTTTGCTTTGAAGTAAGGTATATATCCAATCACATATTTTATGGAGATGTTATTTATGGAAAAAATGACGGCCGTAGTTACTGGTGGAACAGGTGGAATTGGCACAGCCATTTGTCAACGTTTATCTGCAGATTGTCAAGTTATTGCTTGCTATTTCAAAGATGGAAATCATGAAGAAGCCAAACGTTGGCAGGCTGAGCAGCGTGCTGCAGGTTATGAAATCGATATCGTTTATGCCAATATTGCTGATTTTGCTGATTGTGAAAAATTAGCAGCCCTTGTTTTAGAAAAATATGGGCATGTGGATATATTAGTAAATAATGCTGGTATTACTGTGGATACCAGTCTTAAAAAAATGAGTGCACAACAATGGCAACAAGTCATTGATGCCAATTTAACCAGCGTATTTAACATAACTCGTAATATTTTGCCCTCTATGCTTGAAAAAGGTTACGGTCGCATTATTAGCATTTCTTCTATCAATGGGAGAAAAGGACAGTTTGGCCAATGTAACTATGCTGCATCAAAAGCGGCACTCTTCGGATTTGCTAAAAGCTTGGCTCAAGAAGTCGCAAATAAAGGGATCACGGTGAATACCATTTCTCCTGGCTATATTGAAACCCCCATGGTAGCAGCTATGAAAGAAGAAGTTCTAAACAGTATTATTGCTAATATTCCTGTTGGCCGTTTAGGAACCCCACAGGAAGTTGCTGATGCTGTTGCATTTTTGGCTTCTCCTAGATCAGGATTCATTACTGGTGCTAATTTAGACATTAACGGCGGTCAATACATGTAGTCTTTGCAAAATTGTTTTTAATTAAGGATAAGAATGCAAAAAGAAAAGGTTGTGCTCATTACAGGCGGTACTGGGGATATCGGTACTGCTATTGCCAAGCAGTTAAGACCTCTTTATGGACATATTGTTGCCTTAGATATCGTTTCCAAAGAAAAGGCTACGCATTGGCAAGAAGAGCTCACTCAAGGTGATTGTCATAATATTCATTATCGACAGATGGATGTATCTAATTTTAATGAGTGCCAAAAAGTAATCGGCGGCATTATTTCTGAATTCGGGCGTGTTGATGTTTTAATCAATAATGCGGGTATTACTCGAGATGCTGTATTTACCAAGATGACTAAGCAACAATGGGACGAAGTTTTAAGAGTGAATCTGGATAGCATGTTCAATGTTACCCACCAAGTGGCTGAACAAATGCGTGATCAAGAAAGTGGTCGTATTATTAATATATCTTCAGTAAATGCCCAAAAAGGACAATTTTCTCAAACGAATTATGCCGCATCTAAAGCAGGCATTTATGGCTTCACCAAAAGTCTAGCCCAAGAGCTTATGTCAAAAAATATAACCGTTAATAGTATTTCACCTGGTTATGTAAACACTCGCTTGATGAAAGGTATTCGGCCCGATATTTTAGAGTCCATTATCGATTTAATTCCTGCCAAACGCTTGGCTGAGCCCGAAGAAATTGCATGGGTGGTTGAATTTTTGGTCAACGAGAAAAGCCGATACATTACTGGCGCAAATTTAAGTATTAACGGTGGTTTACATATGTATTAGAGTGTTCTTGACATTTCAACCTAAGTCTACGTTCTGCGGCTCGTACGCGAAGGCCATGAATAAACCATGACACGTCGACGTTTAAGGGGCAATTGTCAATAAACCCTAGCCTGACGAATTTGTTTTCGTCTATAAGGATGCATATGTTGAGAGAAATATGGCAAGACTAATAAAGAAATATAAAAATCGTCGATTATATGACACTGAAAAGAGTCAATATATTACTGTAGAAGAATTACAACGCTATGTTGTGCAGAAATTATCTTTTAAAGTTGAGGACTCAACTACAGGTAAAGATATAACTAATGCTACATTGCTACAAATCTTTGTGGAAATGGAAAGTGGGGCTTCTCAATTTTTATCGCCAGAAATATTAAGGCAATTAATCACGTTTGCAAATCACCCAATGAGTCAATCGTTTAAATCAATGTTAGAGCAGATGTTTATAAATATGGAAAAAATGTTGCAAACGAATCCCTATCTGAGTGACTACAAAAAAGCATCCATGTTATGGGAACAGCAAATGCAACAGCTCTTTAAGCAATGGCAGGGATTTTTTGGTAACTAACGAATGCCTGGTTTAATTTTGCTGCACTGCAAAAAAAAATTTCCTAATTGCTTGACAAATCGTTAAGAAAAGTACTATTCTAAAATTGTGCGGTGCAACATAATCGGAGAATACAATGACACAAGCTTATTTTGAAAACTGGAGCGAAATAGCCAAAAAGATGCAAGAACCATTTCAAGCTCTAGCTGAACTTAATGTAAAAACTTTACAAGGTCTTAGCTACCTAAAACCTGATGAAGTGGCTACTACTAAAAAACCTGAAGAATTATTTGAAAAACAAATTCATCTAGCAATTGAAAACGGTCATAAGGCGTTGGACTATTTACAAAAATCATTCCAAATCATGGAAAAAACAATGCTTTCACTCGTACAAGAAGTAAAAAATAAAGCAGAAGTCAAGAAGTAATAGTCCAAATTTTTAAGCTACTACCTTAGGTAGTAGCTTTTTTTAAAAGCCCATCAATCGCTAAGCAAAGTAATCGTCACTACACTTCATCAAGGTCATTGCTAATTTGAACGGTTAAGTCTGGATCAATGGTATTTCCAGGAATTACTCGAGACTCATTAGCCCACTCCCCTAAATCAATCAGTTTACATCGATCGGAGCAAAAGGGTTTAAAGGTGTTTTTCAATTGCCAAGTATTTCGTTTCCCACACGTGGGACAAGAGATTTTTTGCTGGTTCATCATGGTCTTCATCTGGGTTAATTACGTTAGAATTAATGTCTGATTGCAACTAACACGGTCCATGCCAACAATATACCGCAAGAATGCAATATTATTGTTATAGATCGATAAGTGGCATAAGTAAATTGGCAATATGTTAACTGCAAGCCTAAAGAAAAGAAATTACTAATCCGAAGGACTAAGTTTGTTAACCAATTCTGCAATATCTTCCATGTTTGGTTTTGCAAATGGATTGCTCGTATAGAACAGGAAATCCTTTTTGTACATTGCCACAATACGAGCATTGTTTATTCTCAGTCTTATTTACAAGGCACTATCTCTTCTTCGGGTGCGATGTCTTTTTTTAGTAAGGCTTCTGGATTGAACGTGCGTTTATTGTTATCGGCTCCTTGCTCCATTGCAGCCTTATAGGTTTTGAAAACGTATTCACCTGGTGCATCAGTAATGGGTTTGAATGGCAATTTATTGAAATCAGGTGCGTCAATAAGGCGCCCCGATTCTTTCTGTAACCATTCCAACCATTCTGGCCACCAAGATCCTGGCTGATGAGTTGCAGATGCCATCCATTCTTCAGCTGTTTGATCTGTTCTTGTATTACGATAAAAGCCATATTTTTCACTACCAGGTGGGTTAATGATACCCGCTATATGCCCTGAGCCACCTAGCAGAAAGCGTTTTTTGCCCTTCATCAATTGGAAGCCAAGGTAAGTAGTTTGCCAAGGGGCAATATGATCTTTTTGTGTAGACACGAAAAAGGTTGGCACTTTAATTTGGGTAACATCTAATGGCACCTGGTTTAAATGAATCTTGCACGGTTTAACCAAATTATTGTGAAGATACATCCAACGTAAATATTGAGAGTGCATTTTTGCCGGCATATTCGTAGCATCTGCATTCCAATATAAGATATCAAAAGGTACAGGATTCTTACCTTGTAAATAATTTTTAACAAAGAATGACCAAACAAGGTCATTGGCTCGCAACGAATTAAAGGTACTTGCCATAAAGCGGCCATCGAGAAAACCTTTAGCGTGCATTTCCTCTTCAATGCGGCGAATTTGGTGTTCATCAATAAAGACAGAGATATCACCTGGGTCGCTGAAATCAATCATTGAGGCAAGGAAGGTCGCACTGCGAATAGGATGTTCATTCAAGGCATTTAAATAGGCAAGCATGCAGGCGATTAAGGTACCGCCAATGCAAAAGCCAAGCACGTTGACTTGTTCTACTTTGCACTGTTTTTGAATCGTTTTAACTGCGGTCAAAGGACCTTCGTTTAAATAGTCATATAGTCCTTTATCAGCATAGCTGGAGTCCGGATTGACCCAAGAAATAACAAATACAGTAATACCCTGTTGTACTAACCAGCCAATTAAGGAATTATGGGCACTCAGATCCAAAATATAATATTTATTAATCCAGGGCGGTACAATGAGTAAAGGAATCGCATTTACTTTCTCAGTCTGTGGACTGTATTGAATAAGCTCCATCATGTCATTGCGATAAATCACTTTTCCAGGAGTTGTCGCAATGTTTTCGCCAATTTTAAAGGCATCTGTATCGGTCATTTTAATGATTAAACGCGAAGAGCCTGTTTCGAGATCAGTCAGTAAATTCTGTAAACCACGTAACAAATTTTTTCCATGACTTTGAATAGTTTCTGCCATTAACTGTGGATTTGTATGCAGAAAATTTGCTGGTGATAGGGCATCTAAGTATTGCCTTGTAAAAAATTGTACTCTCTTGGCGAGTTGCTTGTCCCCATAATCTAGATGCTCGAAAAGAGAGTTTAAATGTTCACTTGCTAAAAGATAATGCTGACTAAGTAAGTTAAAAAATGGGTTATTGACCCACTCCTCACTATTAAAGCGTTTGTCTTCAATGGGCATAGGTTTGCCTTCAAGCCAGCAATTAAATTGTTCTTGCATTAGACTCATGGCATCTTGCCAATAAGCAATTTGCATCTGCCAAACTTGTTCTGGATTTTTTAAAATTACGGCTAATAGAGCCTGAAAATCTGTAGTAAGATCGATATATTGTTTGATTAGAGTAGGAAATTGCGCGGGTTGTTTTTTCATTCCATCAAGTAATTGAAGACTTTTCATCGCAACTGAGTGCATGAGATCACTAAGTTCTGTATCGTGGGTCATCCGAGCTCCTACAAGTAATTTTAAACTTAATTCATCTTACCTAGCTTAACAAATGCTTCATAAAAGCCAAACTGAATTCTAAGTAAAACAAGATTAATTTATAAGGTTAAATACAAAATATAGCTCTATTTTTTTATTTCTGCTGTCAAATTATTTTTATGCGACTGTACGAATCACTCAAAGAAAAGTTTATACCTAAATTCAAAAGATTGTGGAAAAAATGATAGTAACCCTGGCTTGGATGTGAATTTTTTATCCTGTATTTGATTGAAAACTGGAACTAGGTCTTCTAAAATGAAAGATATTTGTTCAATTGGGTTGATATTATAACAATATGAAAGCTATAGATATCCTCAGCATCACCTCCGTAGTTCCTGAACAAACAGTTTCTAGCCAAGAAATTATACATGAAGCCAACGGACATTTAAGCACAGACGTCCACTCAATGCTTGCTTCAATGGAGATCGACCAACGCTATTTCGTGGTAGAGGACTATCCACGATATCTATCAGGAAAGATACCTAGACGACTAATCGAGAATATTAATGATCTTGCGGTGAAATCAATTTATAAATGCGCTAATTCTATAAAAAAAGAGGTAAACATTTGCCTATTTATTACCGTTACCAATACAGCAATGAGGCCATTACGATCTATGGCATATCAAATAATAGCTAAAGTGGATCCAACAATACTTTCTCGTGAGGTTAGCGTTATCAATATGCAAAATCAAGGATACTCTTCGCTAGTGAAAGCTATTGAGGTAGCTCAATCATTTCTAACAACAAATCCTCGTAAGCAAGCCTTAATTAGGGTTGCTGAAACACATACCGCCATGAGTCCTCCCACTTTAATTGAAAAAACAATTGCGTTTAGTGAGATTCGGTCAATAGTAGAAGGAGAGGAAAAAGAAGCAGCGACACTTCGATTAAATAAATTAATTAATAGCCATCTACTTGGTGATGGGGCAGTGTCCATGTTGTTACAACTTGGCGAAGATAAACAAAATTTTGAATGTGTTCACCTTACAAATCAATCCTGTAAAGATACTGAGATTTTACATATGGATGAAGGAGGGAGTTTTAAGCCACTTTATGAGGGATTTCCACAATATTATTTAAGTAAAATAGTTCCTGCCCGAGGCCTATTTTACAGTAAGCGTTTATTTCAAAAACTATGTGGCGGCTCTGAAGGAAACTATATCGATAACATTGATTTCTTTCTGATTCATACCGGCAGTAAGAAAATTATCGACGGTGTTAGACATGCTTTTAGTTTGGAAGAAAACGAGAAAGTTTCTCATTCCTATTCAATTATTAAAAACTTTGGCAATTTATCCTCCTGCTCGATTGGATTTATGCTTGATGAAGCTCTTAACATACATAAAAAAACCGGTAACTTTTTCTTAATTTCTTTTGGCGTAGGCTTTAGTGGCAGTATTGCCAAATGGCAACTTAGAGGGGTTGTAGAAAACTAGACTGATAAATTGATAATTATAATAGGTCCATGTCTCTTGGCTGATAGCATTTTTATTGGCCAACTTTTTAGCATGGCAATGCAAAAAAGGAGTTGAGTAATGAGTAATACTGAAATTTTGGCGTGTGGGGGCTATTTACCAAAAAAAATTATCCTCAACGAGGATCTTGAATCAGTATTGACTACAACGGATACCTGGATTACGCAAATGACAGGTATCAAACAACGACACATGCTTGCGGAAAATGAGGATTTTCTGGATTGTAGCTATAACGCAGCATTTGCGGCTTTTACTGAAGCTCAAATTTCGCCAGAAGAGATTAATTTAATTATCGTTGCAACAACAACGCCTTATCGACTAATGCCGAGTACAGCCGCGATGCTACAACAAAAATTGCAGATCCATAATTGTATAGCATTTGATATGCAAGCAGCATGCTCAGGTTTTATCTATGCGCTGGCCAATGCTTATTATTTTATGCAAAGCAGCCCACACGTTGAATATGCCTTAGTGTTGGGCTGTGATGCCTTCTCTAATGTTATAGATCACAGTGACCGAACAACAGGAATATTATTTGGTGATGGGTTTGGCGCATTTCTATTAAAACGTTCGTTAGACTCCAATAGAAAAGGAATTTTTTATTGCAAGCTTGGCTCGGATGGGAAGGGGAGTGATGATTTATACATTCCTTGGGGGATTGGTCAGGGAATCGAGAATCTAACCGAGAAGAAACCGTATATTCTCATGAATGGTAAACAAGTTTTCAAAAATGCGGTTTTTCGTTTTACTCAAGAAATCAAACAAGCCTTGGAGAGCACTCATTTAACGATTGAAGATATCCAATACTTTATTCCCCATCAAGCAAATATTCGCATTTTGCAATCTGTAGCCAGTGCTTTAGATATTCCAATGGAGAAAATTATTGTTTCCCTTGATAAACATG
Organism: Legionella hackeliae; assembly: GCF_000953655.1. NCBI lineage: Bacteria > Pseudomonadati > Pseudomonadota > Gammaproteobacteria > Legionellales > Legionellaceae > Legionella > Legionella hackeliae. Next base: position 3,047,176 of record NZ_LN681225.1, on the reverse strand, counting down.
CGAACACTTCGGCCGCGTCCATTCCTTTGGCATTTAATCAAGCTTATCATGAGGGGCGAATCAAGCGAGGCGATTTAATTTTACTCACAGGGTTTGGAGCTGGTTATACCTGGGGAACGACTATTTTTGAATTTTAAAATTACATAGATTGTCTACTAATCTGCAACAATTCTTCTCCTGGCGACTATTTGTAGGTTACAATTCCTCCAATTTATTCTCATCGCGTTACCCATGCAGCTAAAAGAGTTAAAATTAGCAGGATTTAAATCCTTTGTTGATCCTACTGTGGTCCCCTTTCCAAGCCAATTAGTGGCTGTAGTTGGGCCTAATGGTTGTGGAAAATCTAACGTTATTGACGCCGTACGTTGGGTAATGGGAGAAAGTTCAGCAAAAAATCTGCGCGGCGAGTCCATGACAGATGTGATTTTCAATGGCTCAACCCAGCGTAAAGCAGTAGGACAAGCCTCTGTTGAATTAATTTTTGATAATAGTCTTGGACGTTTAGCAGGACAATACGGTAGTTATCAGGAAATTTCTGTAAAGAGGGTTGTTACTCGTGATGGTGATTCTTCTTACTATCTAAATGGGAGTCGCTGTCGCCGTCGTGACATTACCGATATCTTTTTAGGCACAGGAGCTGGGGCACGTGGTTATTCAATCATTGGTCAAGGCACTATCTCACGCATTGTTGAAGCTCGCCCTGAAGAACTAAGAGCCTATCTGGAAGAAGCTGCGGGTGTCTCAAAATACAAGGAGCGCCGTCGTGAAACAGTATTACGCATCAATCATACTCGTGAGAATTTAGCGCGAGTTGCAGATATTCGAGATGAGCTCGATAAACAACTGCAACGACTCGAGCGTCAGGCAAAAGCTGCCGAACGCTATAAATTACTGAAAGCAGAAGAGCGTTTATATAAAGCTGAAATTTTAGCATTAAAATGGCAAACGCTTACTGAAGATCAAGTGACAAAGCAAGCTGTCATAAAAGAGTTAATGGCTGAGCATGAAAAGCATCAGGCTAATGCTGCGGATGCCTATAAGCAAAGCACAGTATTGCGAGAAAAACTTCAAGATGACAATGAAATTTTCCAGCAAATACAGTCCAATTTTTACCAGTTGGCAACGGATATTGCTCGTTTGGAAGAAACTATCCAACAAAATCAACGAGAAAAACAGCGCCTGCAAGCTGATCAGCAACAAATACAAGTAGACTGGCAAGCTGCAACTCGCCAAATAGAGCAAGATACGGAAATATTACAAAATAGTGAGAAATCATTAGATTTATTGTTTAATAATTGGCAAAAATTGCAAACTGAGTTTAGCGAGAAGCAGCAGTTGCTACAGAACGTGCAACAACAGCAAACAAGCTGGAATGCAAAAATACAAACAATACAAACGGAGCTAAACAAAGCTTTACGTGAAACTCAAGTTGAACAAGTGCGTTTGCAACACATTGCTGAACAGCGACAACAAATATTAACTCGCTTGGAAAAGATTACTGAAGAACAGCAGCTTGGCGAAATTGATGATCTTATTGAGGCGCTCAAAATTCAAAAAGACTCATTTACAACGCTGGAAACGCTCATGCAACATCGAGAGCATGTGTATCAGCAAGTGTCTTCAGAGTTAGCTTCATGTCGAGAGCAATTTCTAGAGACAGAAACCTTGGTGTTAGAAGCCCAAGACAATGTTCACTCGTTAACGACAAGGCACGCTACATTACTCGCTACACAGCAAGCAGCCTTAGGCCGGGCGCAAACTGTCACGCCCTCTCATCTGTGGAAGAATAATCCTCGTCTGGTTGAGAAATTGACCGTTGCCAAAGAATGGCAATATGCTTGCGAATTAGTTTTAGGAGAGGGTTTACAGGCAATCGTTCTTGATTCTTTGGATGAACTGTGGCCTTCACTCAAAGAAATGCCAATCCAGACGGCTGTATTTCTTACTCCAGAAGTCGATAGTCCTACCAGGAAGACTTTCCCACGTCTTAGTGAAATGATCACCGGTCTCAATCCCAATTGGTTGCTTTCTCTGAAGAGTATTTATGCGGCTACCAATCTGGATGAAGCATTATCCTGGTTACCTCATTTACAAGAGAATGAGTCAATCATTACCCCCAGTGGCTATTGGTTAGCCAAAAAATGGGTCAAAATTGCCATACCCTCTGAGCAAGAGCAAGGTGGATTGTTAGGGCGACAGGAAGAGTTAGTCACATTGAATGAAAGCCTGGTTGTCGCCCAAACCCATTTGTCCGGTTTGAAAGAAAAACGTCATCAACTACATGAGACACTCAAAACGCTTGAACAGCACCTTGAAATGGCTAAGCAAGATCTTTCCAAAGTTCGCGATGATTATAAAACATGTGAAGGGGAAATCGCTAACAAAGAGCGTACCCGTCAGCAAATAGAAACACGAACAAGTCTGCTAGCGATTGAAAAAGACGAACTTACAGGAAAATTGGAAGAACTTGCGATCGATAAGGAAAAAACAGAAAGCGCTTTATTGACAGCGACCCAAACTGCAACTCGTTATGAGCAGGAGCAAAAAACTGTCAACACTGAAAAAAATGTTTGGGAAGAAACCTTATCAAGTCAGCGAGACGACATTGATGAAACAAGATCTTTGTTGCATCAAAGTCAATTGGCTTATGACAGAGAAAAAATTAAAATTCAACAACTGACTGAAAATGTGAAACGTGAGCAATTACGTTTAGAAACATTAAATGACCGTATGGAAGCCCTAGCCTCTCGCTTAATGGCATTGGACGCACCAGCAACAGAACTTCAAGAGCGACTCGAGGAAAAGATTCTGCGACATAATGAACTTGAAACGCAGTTAACTGTTTTCAGAGAGGGGCTCAATGTCTTAACGAAAGAACTGGAGTCTTTTGAGACTTTGGTTCGTATGGAAGAAAAAAATGCTCAGTTGGTTCAGGAAAAAATACAGCAGGAGCAAATGCAAGAGCAAGCCCTTGCTGTTCGTGCCACTGGCATTATTGAGTCTTTGACAGAGCTTGATGTGCAGCTAAAAGAGTTGCTTGCTAACATCCCTGCGGATGTATCTCAGGCATTACGTGAGCAAATGTTAGACGAGGTTATTGAGAAAATTAAACGTTTAGGGGCAATCAATCTGGCCGCTATTGAAGAATATGAGACCGAATCTCAACGAAAACAGCACTTAGACGAGCAATATCAGGATTTAAGTGAAGCATTAGCAACATTAGATGCTGCGATTGAAAAAATGGATAAAGAAACACAGCAGCGATTTAAAAATACGTTTGACGAAGTTAATACTGCTTTTCAAGCACTTTTCCCCCGTCTTTTTGGAGGGGGACGTGCAATGTTAGAGTTAACTTGCGATAATCTGCTAGAAGCTGGTATTTTAGTGATGGCTCAACCTCCGGGTAAACGAAATAGCACCATTCATTTGTTGTCAGGAGGAGAAAAAGCAATGACTGCGGTGGCCTTGGTGTTTGCGATTTTTCAATTGAATCCCTCGCCTTTTTGTATGCTGGATGAAGTTGATGCGCCACTGGACGATGTTAATGTCGGCCGATTTTGTACTTTAGTAAAAGAGATGTCACAATTCGTACAGTTCCTGTTTATCACCCATAACAAAGTAACCATGGAATTGGCAAATCATTTAATTGGGGTAACCATGCGTGAACCTGGTGTTTCTCGGGTGGTTGCAGTGGATGTAGAACAGGCTTTGTCTATGAGCTCGTCTTAACAGTACATACGAGCTCTTTGAATAGAGGAGTTAGAAATGCAGGCAAATTGGAGTCTTATCCTTAATGTTCTGTTACTCATTGGAGTTGTGATTGCTATCGGGCGTTTAATGAAAGCAAGACGTCAAAGCTTAAATCCGGTTAGCTATCAACCTTCCTTAGGACAAGCAGAGACCAAACATTTTGATGATATTATTGCTGTGCGTAAGGTCAATAATAATGCTCAAGACAACCTTTTGGCACAGGGTGATAGTTTTGTTGAAACCACGCCTGCAAAGACCATGATTATGGGTGAAATGGACGAAATAGACGACGAAAAACCAGCGATAACCAATGAACCTGGCAAATCATTGATGATGTTTTTGCTAGCTAAGGAAAATCGTCAATTAGCGGGTTATGAACTATTACAGACTGTATTAGGTGCAGGATTACGTTTTGGCGAAGGGCAATTATTTCATAGACACCAATATGCAAATGGCCAGGGTCCTGTCCTTTGCAGCCTTGCTGCGGCTACCGCAACTGGAGTTTTTGATTTACAAAATATTGGTGCATTTAGTGTAAGAGGGCTATGTCTTTTCATGCAATCTTCAGGTAATCCAACAATTGATGCAGAGCGCCTAAGCATTATGTATGAAACCGCCAAGCAATTACGTGATGGATTGGATACTTATTTACTTGATGAAAAACGCCAGCCATTAACGGAGTCAAGTTTGGCTCATTATTATCGCCTTCTTAATATCAGTGAAGCTTATGAGCTGCCTGCCCTGGCTTAAATGTGCTTCTGAGCAACTTACATTACAAGTAAAATTAAACCTGGGGCCAGCTTATTAAGTATGCCCCCTTGCTCGAAGTGGTATTTCGCAAACGCACAAGCGTCCTGATGGTATTTCATGGCGCATGGATGAGACCTATGTTAAAAAAGGCCAGTGGGTTTATTTGTATTGGGCAGTTGATGAAGGAAATACCGTTGATTTCATGCTGTCAGGACAACATGACGAACCCCGCAGCGAAGGCATTTTATGAGAAAGCTATCGGTTCAAACAGTATTCCAGACAAAGTCGATTTAAAGCGTTTCATTCGGCAGATGCAACCTTAGCAGGAATTGAATTACACCATATGCTCCGAAAGGGACAACATCATCAATCTGCCAATCAAACTATTTTTCAACAGTTCCATGGGATCGCCGCATAAGGGCGCCCCTAAATAACTCCGGTCTGAGCCTAAATTGATTTGCGACAAAGCCCTTTCTACTTAATGAGAGTTCTAAGTTGTATGGGATAATACTAGATGTTTTTTGTAGTTATCCGATGCATTTCAGTTTTGTTTATAATAAAAAAGTATAAAATTCACTCACTCTCTGGTGACACGAGCCAATAATCAGTACACTAGGCTTTTTACTCTTTTAAAATTGCTATGAACCTAAACGATATCGCAAAATTACTTGATACATCTTGTGCCGGTAATCCACTAATAACAGGGATTTGCATTGACAGTCGTCAAGTTAAACCAGGAAATTTATTTATTGCTTTGCGAGGCGAGCGTTTTGATGGGCATGACTTTATGGCTGAAGTCGCTGCAAAGGGAGCTGTTGCTATAGTTTGTAGCGAAATTAATAATGAAATAACAATTCCCCAATTGAAAGTTCCGGATACCTTGCAAGCCTTGGCAAAAATTGCTACTGCTCATCGCCAAACCATTAATTGTCCAATAATTGCTCTAACTGGTAGCAATGGTAAAACCAGTGTGAAGGAAATGATAGCCACAATTTTACCGAAACCTGCCCATGCAACACCAGGAAATTTAAACAATCATATTGGTGCTCCATTGACTGTATTGCAATTAAATCCCAGTCATCGTTATGCTGTTTTTGAGTTGGGTGCTAACCATGTTGGGGAAATTGCCTATACTGCTGCCATTGTGCAACCGCAAGTGGCATTAATTAATAATATTGCTCCAGCGCACATCGGTGAATTCGGATCAATAGACGGGGTAGCGCGGACCAAAGGTGAAATTTATCAAGCCCTTCCGCAAGGGGGAACTGCAGTTATCAATGAAGATGACAGTTATGCACACTTCTGGGATGGCAGCTTAACCGGGAAAAAAGTGTTACGTTTTTCGTTAAATAAACCAGTTGATGTTTATTCAAAGAATATTGAATTTAATGAGCAAGGTTGTGCCCAGTTTGAGTTGGTACTGCCGTCAGGACATGGTCAAGTGACGTTACAAGTACCTGGAGAGCATACGGTGTCGAATGCTTTGGCTGCCGCGAGTTGTTGTCATGCTGCTGGCATTAGTCTGGCGGATATCATTCAAGGTCTGAATCAATTCCGTGGTGTTCCTGGGCGTATGACATTCTTACAAGGCAAAAACCAATGTTTAGTTATCGATGATACCTATAACGCTAACCTACGCTCCGTATTAACTGCTGTTTCTGTATTAGCGAAACGTCAAGGACGTCGTATTCTCGTTTTGGGAGATATGGGCGAGCTGGGAGGCTGGACTCAGGAACATCACGAAGAAATTGGCTATGCTGCCCAACGTCAAGGTATTGATGTATTAATGACTTGCGGTACCCATAGCGCACACACCAGTAAAGCGTTTGGAGACAGTGCCAAGCACTATAGCAATCAAGAAGAATTGGCCCAAGATTTGCTCAATAAACTTGATGCTAATACAACTGTATTGGTAAAAGGTTCGCGTTCTGCAGCGATGGAAAAAATTGTGCATCATTTGGTGGGTTGATTTATCCAGAATATGATATGCTTGGCAATTTTTTGCCCGGCCTAAAAATTCCGCGGGTCTTTGGGGCTACTCCCCCTAACTTTTAAATGAGGTATAGATAACATGCTTTACTGGTTAACGCAGCTATTACAAGGACAGTATCATGCGTTTAGAGTATTTCAGTATTTAACATTTCGTTCTATTTTAGCTGCATTAACAGCACTTCTAGTGGGACTATTTTGCGGTCCTTTAATGATTAAGTGGTTGAGAAATCTACAGATTGGGCAAATGGTACGTGATGATGGACCTAAAACTCATTTATCTAAAGCGGGTACTCCCACCATGGGGGGGGTTTTGATTCTGTTAGCCATTATTTCCAGTTGTTTGTTATGGGGAGACCTACGACAGCCTGCTTTATGGTTGGTGTTATTGGTTACATCGGGTTTCGGCCTGGTAGGCTGGGTTGATGACTATCGTAAGTTAGTGCGTAAGAATAGTAAAGGGTTGCCCGCGAGATGGAAATATTTCTGGCAGTCAATAATTGCGCTGGGTGCCGTATTCTACTTGTATTGGAATGCTGAAATTCCTGTGCAAACCCAGTTGACGGTTCCGTTTTTTAAAGATTTATTGATTGGTTTAGGCCCTCTATTTCCTGTCTTGGCTTATTTTGTCATTGTTGGCAGTAGCAATGCTGTTAATCTTACCGATGGTTTAGATGGATTAGCTATTGTACCTATTGTAATGGTTGCCGGGGCTTTGGGTATTTTTGCTTATGCGAGCTCCAATGCAATTTATGCGCATTATTTGACTATTCCTTTTGTTCCTAATACCGGTGAGTTAACTATTTTCTGTTCAGCGATTGTAGGTGCTGGCCTTGGTTTCCTTTGGTATAACAGCTATCCAGCCCAAGTCTTTATGGGGGATGTAGGATCTCTAGCACTCGGCGCTGCTTTAGGAATGGTTGCTGTTATTGTTAGACAAGAATTAGTCCTGTTAATTATGGGGGGGTTATTTGTTCTTGAGACAGTGTCTGTAATTTTGCAGGTAGGATACTTTAAATATACCGGTGGTAAACGTTTATTCCGCATGGCACCCTTACACCATCATTTTGAATTAAAAGGGTGGTCTGAACCTAAGGTTATTGTGCGCTTTTGGATTATGACCGTAGTGTTTGTGCTTTGTGGTTTAGCAACCTTAAAACTTCGATAGGTGCAATTATGAACCAACCACTTTACTTAATCGCAGGTTTAGGAAAAACAGGGCATTCTATCGCTGGTTATTTACGGCGACGAAATTTGCCTTTTGTAGTTTTTGATACCCGTAAAGAAGTAAAGGGATTAGCTGAGTTCGCTGCTGAATTTCCAGGCGTTGATGTATTTTTAGGGGAATTACCTAACACGATTTACCAACAATTGACGGCAATTATTACCAGTCCGGGGATATCCCTGGATGAAGTATTTCTTCAAGAGGCTTTTCGCCGTAACATTCCTGTGTTGGGTGATATTGAGTGCTTGGCACGTGAAATACATGCGCCAGTCATTGCTATTACAGGGACTAATGGTAAATCAACGGTCACAACATTAGTCGGAGAAATGGCCAAAATAGCCGGATTGTCAGTGGCAGTTGCAGGTAATATTGGTTTGCCAGTTCTTGATCTTTTAGATAATGAATATGATTATGATCTTTGGGTCCTTGAGTTATCCAGTTTCCAATTGGATTTAACCTACTCGCTTAGACCTGTTGCTGCGACTGTTTTAAATGTATCTCCTGATCACCTGGACAGGCACCATACCTATGGAGCCTATATTGATTCTAAACAACGAATTTATCAAAACGCACAATTCCTTTTATACAATCGTCAAGATGAGCATACTTATCCTAAAGTGGAACTGACGCATGCCAAAAGAGCAGATTACGGCCTTGATAAACCGACTGCTTCAAATTGGGGAATTGTTGAGAAAAATGGTATTCATTATCTTGCACAGGGAGAGCACTGCTTTTTAGCAGTTGACGACCTGCGCATCAAAGGGAAACACAACTGGCAGAATGCTTTGGCTGCGTGTGCTTTAGCTCGGGCAGCAGGGATAGATTTCGAACCTATCATTCATGTACTCCGATCGTTTAAGGGACTCCCTCACCGTTGTCAGTGGGTAAGAACTTTAAATCAAGTGGATTGGATTAATGATTCGAAAGGAACCAATATTGGTGCCACTATTTCTGCCATTTCTGGAATAGGAGGTTCCATGCAAGGGAAAATAGTATTAATCGCCGGTGGCCAAGGAAAGGGAGCTGATTTTGCTGAACTTCGTACCCCTGTTGCCGATTATGTGCGCTCAGTCGTCCTCATTGGAGAAGATGCGGACAAAATTGAAACGGCTCTATCTGATATAGTACCGATATTACGAGCCCCTTCGCTCGACGGTGCTGTTATGCTCGCAAAAGAGCAAGCAAAGCCAGGGGATGTTGTTTTATTATCTCCAGCTTGTGCAAGTCTTGATATGTTTCGTGATTTTAATCACCGCGGTGAAGTATTTACAGATTTAGTAGGTAAATTGTGAGTACGATGCATCCACGACATTATAATCTGCGCGGCAAACCAACCCATAAACCCATCGCTCTTTATGATAAATGGTTAATGGGTGCAGTCCTTGGCTTGATAATTATTGGCTTGATGATGGTGGCTTCGAGTTCAGTGATGATTTCTACCAAATATTATCATCAGCCATTTCATTTTTTAATAAGACAGGCATGCTATCTTTTTGCTGGTTTTATGGCAGCTCTCGTTGTTATGCGAATAGATAGCAGTACGTGGGAAAAAATGAGCATGCCCTTGTTACTGATTTGTTTATTAATGCTTTTGGTGGTTTTAATTCCTGGTATTGGTCGAATTGTGAATGGCTCAAGACGTTGGCTCGCGTTTGGACCAATAGGAATACAAGTTTCTGAGTTGGCAAAATTGACGATGATTTTCTATGTTGCAGGCTATTTGGTACGGCAACAGGAAAGCGTGCGTCACAGTATTTTAGGCTTTATAAAGCCAATGATCATTTTAGGTGTAGTCTCTATTTTGCTACTTAAGGAGCCTGACTTTGGGGCCACAGTAGTTATCTCTGGAACAGTGATGGCGCTTTTGTTCCTGGCAGGTGTAAAATTTCGTTATTACATTGGATTGCTGATTATCGTCATTTTCTGCTTGGCTATGCTTGCACTTTCCTCACCTTACCGGGTGGCACGTATTACGGCTTTCCTGGATCCTTGGGCTGATCAATTCAATAGTGGCTATCAATTGACCCAATCACTGATTGCGTTTGGACGTGGTGGATGGTTTGGAGTTGGTTTAGGGGACAGTGTACAGAAATTATTTTATTTGCCTGAGGCGCATACGGATTTTTTATTTGCTGTGCTGGCTGAGGAATTAGGCTTAGTTGGCGTACTTTTGGTATTAACTTTATATAGTATACTCGTTATAAGAGGTATGGCTATAGGGTTTACTGCTTACAGTCAAGAGCGTTTATTCGCTGCTTTTACAGCGTATGGACTAACTTTCTGGATTGGATTGCAAGCAGCAATTAATATGGGAGTCAATTCGGGATTACTGCCTACAAAAGGATTAACCTTACCACTATTAAGTTATGGTGGAGCTAGTATGGTAGTGAATTGTGTAGTTATGGCACTTTTATTGCGTATTGATCATGAGAACCGTTGGCAATCTTTAGGATTAAGAGCGCCGACTTAATAATCGACAGGGCGAATGCATTGTAAAACGGCTCTTTTTTAAAGCCAATGCAGCCTTATTATTAAAGGGGAATTTTGTGAATAACATAGGGCAGTTTCTATCACCACGGATGGGTCGAGTAGAACAAATTCATTTCGTTGGAATTGGCGGTGCGGGAATGTGTGGGATTGCTGAGGTTTTGCATAACCAAGGTTACCGTATCACGGGCTCTGATCTTAGCGAAAGTCGCACTGTACAACGATTGCAATCCTTAGGTATTAAGGTTTTTATTGGCCATCGCGTTGAGAATATTCTTGGTGCAGATGTGGTTGTACGCTCAACAGCCGTCAGTGCCGACAATCCAGAAATTACTGCAGCCAATGATCATTTAATTCCTGTTATTCCTCGTGCCGCTATGCTTGCGGAGTTGATGCGTTTTCGACACGGCATTGCTATTGCTGGTACTCATGGCAAAACAACGACAACAAGTTTAGTCAGTAGTTTATTGGCCGAGGGTGGTTTGGATCCAAGCTTTGTGATTGGAGGAAAACTGAATAGTTGTGGCTCTAATGCCCAATTAGGATCCTCCGCTTATTTTGTTGCTGAAGCCGATGAAAGTGATGCATCATTCTTATTCTTAAAACCGATGATGGCCGTTGTTACCAATATTGATGCCGACCACATGGGTACTTACGATGACAACTTCGATAAGTTGCGTAATACTTTCGTTGAATTTTTACACCATTTACCCTTTTATGGCTTAGCTGTATTGTGTATAGAAGATCCCGAGGTTTGTCGTATTCTTCCTTCTGTCCAAAGACCAACGCGCACTTATGGATTTCGTGAAGATGCGCACTATCGCGCGCTTAACTGGACACAAAATGGTTTACTCAGTGAGTTTAATGTACAAAGACCTGCACCCTATAAATCCTTGAACATCAAATTTCAATGGCCTGGCCGCCATAACGTTTTAAATGCACTAGCTGCGATTGCGATTGCTACGGAGTTAGGGGTAGACGATGAGTCTATCATTAATGGTTTAATGAAGTTCCAAGGGGTTGGCCGACGTTTCCAAATGTTAGGTGAGCGCCGTTTTGTACGTGGTTCTGCAATTGTTGTTGATGACTATGGTCATCATCCACAAGAAATACGATCTACTATTGATGCATTCCGTCATGTGTGGCCAAATAAACGGTTAATACATGTGTTTCAACCCCATCGTTATACGCGTACGCAATCGTTGTTTAGTCAATTTGTTGATGCACTAAGTTTATCGGACGAGTTGCTTTTAATGGATATTTATTCAGCCGGAGAGCAGGCTATTCCTGGCTTAAGTAGTGAATCTTTGCTTACACAAATTAGCCAGCAACAACCTAATGCCAGATTAGTTAATGATAAAAATCTGACACAAGTATTGGATGAATTGATTACTGATGATAGTGTTATTTTAATGCAGGGAGCCGGTAATATTGGTCAACTGGCACTTAACTTAATGCAGTCCTCAGTGCGAGAATCAGCGTGAATACTTTAAAAGACGCAAATACAGTGACTTATCAAGGACAGTTGCTTATTAATGAGCCTTTGGCTGATTATACAACCTGGCGAGTGGGTGGTATTGCGAGTAAATTGTATAAGCCGACCAGCATTACCGATTTAGCCATTTTCCTTAAGCAATTGCCGAAAGATGAGCCGTTGTTGTGGCTGGGTTTGGGGAGCAACTCTCTGATTAGAGATAGCGGATTTAAAGGAACAGTTATATTAACTCAGGGCTGCCTCAAAGAAATTAAATTAATTGGTGACGGACTTGTTCATGTCGAAGCAGGTGTGTCCTGTGCGACCATGGCCAGGTTTTGTGCGCGTGCCAATTTAGCCGGAGGCGAATTTTGGGCGGGTATCCCGGGTACTATGGGTGGTGCCTTGCGTATGAATGCAGGTTGTTTTGGTGGCGAAACCTGGCAGACAGTTATTGAGGTTGTAACGATAGCCCGTAATGGCGAGCTTCGAACACGCAAACCAGCAGAATTTGAGATTGCCTATCGTCATGTGGCAGGATTAGAAGATGAATGGTTCGTTGCCGCAACCTGTCGTTTAGTTAAAGGTGAAAAAGAGAAATCGTTAAACCTTATTAAAGAATTATTAGCTCATCGAGCAAACACACAACCGACTAATGAATATAATTGCGGTTCTGTATTTAGAAACCCCCCTGGTAACTTTGCTGCCCGTTTGATAGAAACATGTGGGCTTAAAGGCAAACAAATAGGGGGCGCAGTTGTTTCAGAGAAACATGCAAATTTTATTATTAACCAACATGGTGGCGCTTTAGCCAGTGATATTGAATCCTTGATTGAGTTAGTACGAGATACAGTGCATCAGCAAACTAATGTTGAATTAATTCGCGAAGTGCACATCATTGGAGACCTTTAATGTCTAAATTGATCAACCTGTTATTACTTTATGGTGGAAAGTCTGGTGAGCATGAAGTTTCGTTAGTTTCTGCAGCCTCTGTTTTGCGAGAATTGGATACTACCAAATACGCTATCATCCCTGTCGCCATGGATAAGGACGGACAATTCTACCTGAATAACTATGAAGAATTAAAAAGTCACAAAGAACGTCTGCCTGTAAAAACAGCGCGCTCACACCTTTTGCCAAGTTTACTTCTTAATGGGCGTTTGGCTGTTGATGCTGATGTGGTTTTTCCAGTAGCTCATGGTCCTTTATATGAAGATGGCTGCCTGCAAGGTTTATTGGAGTTAGCGGGTGTCGCGTATGTGGGTTGTGATGTTGTATCGTCTGCAATTGGTATGGATAAAGATATGGCAAGACGCCTGGCCTGCAATGAAACAATTCATGCTGCGCGCTACCGTATGCTATCTTGGTTCAGCACCCCTTTAGAGAGACAACAATTCTGTCAACAAACTGCAGCAGAATTAAATTGGCCTTTATTTGTTAAGCCCTGCACGTTAGGTTCCAGCGTGGGTATTCATAAAGTAAAAAACATTGCAGAATTAACCGCTGCCGTGGAGGATGCCTTACGATATGATGAAACCATTTTGGTTGAAGAAGGTATTCACGGGCGGGAAATCGAGATCTCTGTACTGGAGAATACTTCTCCAGCCGCCGCACCTCGCGTTAGTTTGCCTGGTGAAATTTGCGTTCATCATGCCGATGGATTTTATTCTTATACCGCCAAGTATCTAGAGAGTGAGCAAACTGAACTGCACGTTCCTGCTCAACTTACACCAGATATGATTAAGCGCATACAAACGATTGCAGCTGAAATTTTTACACGCTTAAAATGCAAAGGCATGGCTCGAGTGGATTTTTTTGTTGATGAGCGAGAAGGTAAAATATATTTTAACGAAATTAATACCATCCCTGGATTTACACCAATTAGCATGTACCCAAAGATGTGGCAGGCTAGTGGATTGGAATATTCAAAACTGCTGGATGAGTTAATTAATTTGGCGATGATCCATCAGCGATGCCGGCAACAATTAGTAACTGACTATCAGTAAGCAACTTGGTGCAAAACAGCTAAATAAAGATTAGGGTGGTAGGACACGGGGATGGATGCTGATACTGGACGGTTACGCTACGCGAGTTTTTTAACAATATTAATTATTTGTGCTCTTTTTTTAGCAGCCAGGTTAGTTTATTTGTACCTGGCTGATCCAAAAAGATTTCCTATTAATACCGTTAAAATTGCTGCAAGCTATCATCATATTACTCATAAGGATCTTGAGTCGGTACTGACAAACTATCTAGATTCGAGCTTCTTTTCCTTACCCGTTGGAAAATTATACGCCGATCTCGCTGCGTTTGATTGGACGAATCAAGTGCAAATTGAACGTATTTGGCCAGATACATTAAAGATTACTTTAGTGGAAAAAGTACCTGCAGCCACATGGAACAATGCCATGATGACTGCTGAAGGAGAGTTATTTAATGAGGGAGGCAGATTAGATGCTTCTCTGCCGCATCTAAGCGGTCCTGCGAATCAACAGAAGGAAGTCTTACAAGTTTACAAAAAAATGAGTAAGATATTATCAATATATGGTTTGCATGCAGCTTCACTTGAATGGCGTGATAATCAAGCTTGGGAGCTTACCTTAGCCAACGGTGTGCAGTTACGCCTAGGAAAGCGAGATTTGGAAACAAAGATTACCCGATTCTGTAAAGCATATCCTGCTGTTTTTGCAGAAAAATCGGATCAATTAGCAAGTGTAGATTTACGTTATCCGCGAGGCATGGCGGTGCAATGGAAAAAATAAGCGGGAAGATAATGGCAAAAAAAATAGAAAAAAATATCATCACCGGTTTAGACATTGGTACTTCAAAGGTAGTGGCACTTATTGGCGAAGTAGCTGCTGATGGTGCAATTGAAATTATAGGTATTGGGCGTCACCCCTCCCGCGGTCTAAAAAGAGGTGTTGTTGTTGATATTGAGGCAACAGTAAACTCGATTCAACGCGCCGTTCAAGAAGCAGAATTAATGGCTGGATGCGAGGTGAGGACTGTCTATGCGGGAATCGCAGGAAGTCATATTCGCAGCTTAAATTCTCATGGTATTGTGGCGATTAAAGACTTGGAGGTGTCTCAGGTAGATGTTGAACGCGTCCTTGATGCTGCTAAAGCAGTAGCCATTCCTGCAGACCAGAAGATTCTGCATATCCTTCCCCAAGAATTTATTATTGATAATCAAGGCAGTATTCGTGAACCTGTTGGCATGGCAGGCGTTCGTCTTGAAGCAAGGGTACATATTGTCACCGGTGCTGTGAGTGCTGCACAAAATATTGCAAAATGCGTCCGTCGTTGTGGTTTGGATGTTAGCGATGTAATTCTTGAACAATTGGCTTCAAGTCATGCAGTTTTGACGGAAGATGAGAAAGAACTTGGCGTTTGTTTAATTGATATTGGTGGTGGCACTACTGATATTGCGGTGTTTGCAGAAGGCGCAATCCAATACACCGCAGTGATTCCTATTGCAGGCGATCAAGTGACAAATGATATAGCCATGGCATTAAGAACACCCACAAAAGCTGCAGAAGCGATTAAAGTGAAACATGCTTGTGCAATGCCTGAAATGTGTAATGCCAATGAAATGATTGAAGTATTAAGTGTTAACGAGCGACCTGGACGAAAAATTTCAACCAAGGTGCTCTCAGATGTCGTGTCTGCGCGCTATGAAGAGTTATTTTCCTTAGTTCGCAATGAGCTGCGTCGTAGCGGCTTTGAGCAGCGAATTGCTGCAGGGATGGTAATGACTGGTGGTGGCTCTTGTGTTCAAGGTGCTATTGAGTTAGCTGAGATGTGTTTTGAAATGCCTGTGCGTCAAGGTTGTGCTCATCATGTTTCAGGACTGGTAGAAGCCACTGTTAATCCTTCCATGACTACAGGAGTTGGTTTGTTGTTACACGGCTTTCAACAACAATATGAAGGCGGTTATAATGTAACCACTTTGAGTGATAATGGCAAAGGAATGTGGGCGCGGATGAAAGAATGGTTTAATGGTAATTTCTAGTAGGTTTAATCCATATAAGTTACAATGATAATTTTTAGGATAGAACCTCGTTATTGGCAGAATTTTTGAGGGGAGAGGTCAAATGTTTGAATTAACGGAAAGTCAACCAGACAATGCCGTAATAAAAGTTGTTGGCGTTGGTGGCGGCGGTGGAAATGCAGTTCAACACATGGTGGCTGAAAATATCGATGGGGTTGAATTTATTTGTGCCAATACTGATGCTCAAGCACTCAAAAATTCGAATGCTAAAATTCATATTCAGCTAGGCGAAGAATTGACTAAAGGGTTGGGTGCCGGTGCTAATCCACAAATTGGTCGTGAAGCTGCAGAAGAAGATAGAGAGAGAATCAAAGAAGTTCTTGCCGGTGCGGATATGGTATTCATTACCGCAGGTATGGGTGGAGGTACTGGAACAGGTGCAGCTCCTGTCTTCGCTGAAGTTGCAAAAGAACTTGGCATCCTTACTGTTGCTGTGGTTACTAAGCCGTTCTCCTTTGAAGGCAAGCAACGTGCATTGGCTGCTGAAGAAGGTATTCGTCGCTTAGGCGAGCATGTTGATTCTTTGATCACTATTCCGAATAATAAGTTATTAAGTGTTCTAGGAAAAAATATTAGTCTTCTTAATGCATTTAAAGCCGCAAATAATGTTCTTCTAGGTGCCGTAAAAGGTATTTCTGACTTGATTACACGTCCTGGTCTGATTAATGTGGATTTTGCTGACGTGCGTACGGTGATGTCTGAAATGGGCATGGCGATGATGGGAACAGGTACTGCAACTGGTGAGCAACGAGCTCGTCAAGCGGCCGAGGCAGCTATTGCATCTCCATTATTAGAAGATGTCAACTTCTCCGGAGCCCGAGGTATTCTCGTTAATATTACTGCCGGTCTTGATATGTCAATTGGTGAGTTTGAAGAAGTCGGTGATGTAGTCAAAGAGTTTATTTCTGATGATGCAACGGTTGTTGTGGGTACAGTTATTGATCCTGAGATGACTGACGAAATGCGTGTTACTGTTATCGTAACAGGCCTTGGTGATCAGCGCGGTCGTCACCAACAACAGCAAACAATTGCAACACCAAAAGCTCGTATTACTGAGACCACTCGAAGCGATGGTTCATTTGACTATCAACAATTTGATAGACCTGCTGTCATTCGCAAACAGGCTGCAACGCCTGTAAGCGCAAAATCAAATGCTGAAACTTCGATACCAGATGTTGATTATCTAGATATCCCAGCTTTCTTACGTCGACAAGAAGAGAGTGTTGAGTAGTCCTTTTTGGTTTGCTTTTTGTGGCAACTGATTTAGAAATAATCATGTCATTCTGTCTCTGGGCAGAATGACTAAATTGGTTCAAAATGAAGCTAAAAAAAATAGACTAATCAATAAATTGTTGATATTATTTGGCAGTTTATTGCGCTTAAAAATGGGATATCAAAAAGGTGATTACTGAATGATAAAACAAAGAACTCCTAAGAAAGTCATTCAAGCAACAGGTGTAGGTTTACATTCCGGGGATAAAGTTCTACTCACCTTGCGTCCCGCTCCCATAAACACTGGTATTGTATTTAGACGTACTGATTTGAATCCTGTAGTCGAAATCCCGGCATTATATGATCAAGTAGGTGATACAATGCTCTGCACTTCATTACAACGTGATGGAGTTAAAGTGGCTACAGTCGAGCATTTGCTTTCAGCTTTTGCAGGTTTAGGTATTGATAATGCCTATGTGGATATTAACGCTCCTGAAATTCCCATTATGGATGGTAGTGCTGCTCCTTTTGTATTCCTAATCCAGTCTGCAGGTATTCGTGAACAAAGTGCTGCTAAACGATTTATTCGTATATTGAAACCAATTCGTATAGAAGATAATGGCAAATATGTTCAATTCCTTCCTTACAATGGTTACAAAGTGTCATTTACCATCGATTTTGATCACCCAGTTTTTAATGACAAGCCACAGACAGCAACCTTTGATTTCTCAGCAACATCTTATGTCAAAGAGGTGTGCCGCGCTCGCACTTTTGGTTTCCTTTCCGACTATGAAAAGTTGCGCGAAAATGATTTAGCCAGAGGCGGTAGCTTGGATAATGCCATTGTAGTTGATGATTATCGTGTTCTTAATGAAGATGGCTTAAGGTTTGATTCTGAATTTGTAACTCATAAAGTATTAGATGCCATTGGCGATCTTTATCTTTTGGGCTGTGGGTTAATTGGTGCCTTTGAGGGTTACAAGTCTGGTCATGGATTAAATAATCGTCTTTTGCGAGAATTGATGGTTCGTCAGGATGCTTGGGAATACACTTATTTTGATGCTGAAAATTACCAACCTACTGTGGCCGCTGATGCAGATTTTTTACCCGCAGAAGCCTAAGCACACTTAAAAGCTCGCCCATATTCATAGCAAGCGTTTGTAGCTATTACTTCATAAGTTCTTATTTTCTTTGCGCGGAATAAGGTGCTTAAAAATACTTCCTTTATACACAATGTTATCCACAGAATTTGTGAATAATATCTGTGAACTAGAGAATAGTATAAATAGCTACAGAGCTAATAAAAGGTGACGTTAAAAAAGAAAAAACTGGTGATGGATTTAATGCAAAAAAAAATATATCCACAGCAGGATTTGGTCAATGAGTACGACCTAATGACGATAAGATGTTATCCAAATCAAACTTAAAAAAAACAGCCCTGACACAAGAAGTTTTAAGTCATCCATCAAAAAAACTAGATATTTAAGCAAGTATTTATATGTTTGAAAATGAGATTTGCAACTATCCAGGTTAAATAATGCATGAGGTAGAATCACCTTTTGTTAAACTATTCTGGTAAATTGGCCAATTTTTGCAACGCTTCTTTAAGTGGTTCATAGTTGCATTGTTCGCTTGCACAGTGGATTACTGAGCGACTATTCATTGTGAGGGCTAATGTTTTTGAGGATTTCGTCGGCGGAAGAACATTCTTGGTATCTTCAATTATAAGTTTGATTCCAGTCAATTGATAAAGTCCAGCCTCCTTTCTTAGGCGGTCTCGTAACTCAGGAAGATTATATCGCAATTCTGTCGCCCAAGCTGCGTTGCTAACGGCTAATGTTAATGAACCTCTGACAAAACTGCCAATGTTGCAATAATTGGCGATGTGTGGGGGTAAATAACTTTTAATCAAGGTATTTAACCCTTCCAATTCCATCGAGTTTAAACAGATTTCCATCAATTGCGAATTTAAACAGCGATTAATGCGACGCATTCGAAGGCTCATTTAATAAAATTTTAAAGATACCAAATTTGAAGGAAATTAGCTTCTAAATATCAAGGTGTTCTTTAGAATCGCTGGGAAATATGAACGATAAATCACGTAAAGAGTAATTGATGACAGTTTCCGGTATCTGCAATATGATAGTGAAGTTTTTAATTACAATGATTGAAGGATGAGAATGACGGACAGTAATGTCGTATATTTTGCAAGACTCCATTGGGTATTGTTTTTTTGGCCTATTGCGCTGGCATGTTTTGCCATTTTGTTAGGATCGCAAATTCCTCAACTCAAAGAAGTTTCATTAATGTTTCTTGGTGTTGCTTTAATTTGGACGCTAATGACATGGGTAACTTACCACTTTTCATCGCTAACCATTAAGAAAAGTCAGGTAATTTTACGAACTGGGATGTTGGTAAGACAAACAATTGACATCCCTTTATCAAAAATTGAATCTATCGATATTCGTCAATCGATATTAGGCAGTATTTTTCGCTATGGCTCGTTAGTTATTACAGGAACAGGTGGAACTCGCCATGCTATGAATTTTGTTGATAGACCACTGACTTGTAGACGCTATATAGAACAACTCATGCATGAATAATGCGCATTGGTCGAAGTTTATTTTTAAGCAAGCTATACGCTCTGTTGTTGCCCTAAAGGGAGGGTTGCAACACCAGACGGATTTAGTTGAGCTTATAGACGGTAGCAAATGGATTTGTAAAGTCCTTAATGAAAATACATGGCTAGGGACAATAACGTCAGCTCAATTTGCCTACACCGAGCATGTAAGTGCTCAAGTTTCTCGAGCTTTAGAATGCACCTTCTCGCCGCTAAATCTGAGTGATTTACCCCAGGAAACCAAGGCTCGACATTTAATTGTTCCTTATTGTGAAGGACAGTTAATTACGGCAGTCACACAAGAGCAGGCCGCATTATTAGGTGGCCTGCTAGCACAATTACATGAACTATCATTACCAACCAAGGAGGCACAATTATTTCCACGAATTACCTTGCCAAAAGACTCGACTTCTCCCGCTTGGCTTAGGCAGCTAGCGCAGCGCTGCAATACCCTGCGAAATCATGAGAAAGCGAACTCGGTAGTAAGTCATCGTGACATTCATTTGCAAAACATCATTTGGAAATCGGAGACGAAACCCCATCTTATTGATTGGGAGAGTGCAGGACTAATTCATCCTTTTGTTGAATTGATCGGTTTGGCAACAAATTGTTGCGGCTTGGCTAACTATAGTTTCGACGAGAAGCTTTTCCGTGCTACTTTAGTAGGCTATGTTTGCAAGAAAAAATTACCTCAACCCACTGAGCCATTATGGAATATGTGCTTTCACAGTTGGCTACTTTGGTATGTCTATAGTCTAAAAAAAGGGTGGGATATTGGTGCCCAAGCTACTCTAAACGCAATTGAAGTGATTAAAACTTACATGCCTGAATTACGAAGAATTTATGCTGAAATTTAATGAGTTTTAAAGGGTGGATTTATTATGAAAACAATAGATTTACGTAGCGATACGATGACTAAACCTAGTCATGAAATGCTGCAGGTAATGATGCAAGCAGAAGTCGGCGATGATGTTTGGGGAGAAGATCCCACTGCAAAACATCTAGAGGCTCTAATTGCAGATAAAGCGGGTATGGAAGCAGCTGTGTTTGCTCCGTCAGGAACGCAATCCAATTTAATGGGATTAATGGCTCATTGTGAGCGTGGTGACGAGTATATTGTCGGCCAATCTGCCCACACTTATCGATGGGAGGGAGGCGGAGCGGCCGTATTGGGAAGTATTCAACCTCAACCGCTGGACTTCGCGAGTGATGGCAGTCTTCCTTTGGATAAAGTGACATCAGCCATTAAACCTTGGGATGATCACCATCCACGCACAAAATTGCTTTGCCTTGAAAACACAACGGATGGTAAGGTAGTCCCGCTCGATTATCTTCAAAAGATCCCTCAGTTTTGCCAAGAACATCAATTAAAAAGTCACCTGGATGGAGCTCGAGTTTTTAATGCTGTGGTTAAATTGCAAGTTCCTTTAATAGAAATTACCAAAAACTTTGATTCTGTTTCGATTTGCCTGTCGAAAGGATTAGGGGCACCTGTCGGGTCGGTACTTTGCGGCAGTAAAGAATTAATCAAACGAGCAAGACGTTGGCGCAAGGTGCTCGGCGGTGGTATGAGACAAGTCGGTATTTTAGCTGCGGCGGGAATTTATGCATTGGAACAAAATATAGAGCGTTTAAATCAGGATCATGAAAATGCGTTTGCTCTCGCGAGTGCATTGGCAGAATTGGATGAAGTGGAGGTTGATGAAGTTTCACTGCAAACCAATATTTTATTTATTCGATTCAAAGAGCGCTATCCAGAATTACAAGATACGTTAGAGAAAAAGGGAGTTTTTTTTCCGAAGCAAGCCAATAAACAAGGCTTTGTGCGTCTTGTTACTCATCTTGATATTTCAAAGAATGATATTGCTGCAATCATTAACGAGGTAAAAACTTTTTACAAAAAATGTTAAAGGCTCTGAATAATAGAATGTTAAAAACTGTTTTCTTCATTGCTGCTAAATTAGCAATAATGGTCAAATAGTTATTCCATGAATTGAGTAACATTGTTCATGTAAGTAAAACGATGTTGGATTAAGACATGAATTATGAGCGTCAAATAATGAAAGTCATCGAGTTTATCGGCAAGCATCTTGACGATAAACTCACCCTATCTCAATTAAGTGATATTGCATGTTTCTCAAAATATCATTTTCATCGGTTATTTACGGCCTATACAGGCTTATCTTTGCAGCAATATATACGTTGGCTTCGTCTAAAACGTGCAGCCCACCAACTTATTGTGGAGAAAAATAAACCTATTCTTGAAATAGCAATCAATGCGGGGTTTGAATCTCATGAGGCATTTACGCGAGCCTTTAAACAAAGCTGTGGACTTAATCCGAATGGGTTTAGAGCACAGTTGAGTTGGGCAGCATGGGAAACTCCTCCTTATTGTTTGCCACAGCAAAGTGAGTTAACCATGAATGTAGTTATTAAAACAATGAAGGAAAGACGTTTAGCCGTCTTAGAACATCGAGGTGATCCTCAAAAAGTAGGAGACAGTGTTAACCGCCTTATCAGTTGGGCAAAAGCGCAATCCATGCACTTGAAACCTAAAGCTGGAGAAGCTTTTGGACTTGGTTATGATGATCCTAAAACCACCTCACCTGCAGAGTTTCGATTTGATTTGGGTATTACCGTCCCTGAAAATTTAAAGCTAGAGGGTGAAATTATTGAAAAAAGATTGCCAGAAGGGCGTTATGCCGTGGCGGTACATAAGGGTGCCAGAGATAATTTAGGCGATACTGTCTATGGTTTGTATCGCGATTGGTTGCCAAACTCAAGTGAGGAGCTTGGCGATTTACCTTGTGTATTTTGTTATTACAATTTTGATCACGAAGTCGCTGAAACGGAATTAATAACGGAATGTTGGTTATTCCTGAAGTAAAAAACTGCTCCCCTTTATCTTCAACAATCTAATGTAAAGGGGATACATAAACCCTAGTTGATGGCTTCTATGATACTGGCTTTTAGATTAGGTGCTGAGGTAGTGTCATGGACAAATTGAACCAAACTTTGGTTATCCTCATTTAGTCGAATTAGCTTGTCTTCAAGCCCTGGCATAGAATACCAGCAACCTGAAAATTCAGATTTTAATTTTCCCATATCGTTTAAACAAGGAAATGCCACGTTTTGATAAGACGTGGTTGTGATTTGATCTGGGTGGATAGCTAAAAATAAGGTAACGGGATCTCCTAGTTGCGTGGTTTTAGAGTTAGTTGCCTCCCGCCAGTTTTTCCAATCCGAGAGAATTGTTTTTTTAAGACGCGTATGACTTTGATTTTCAATATCATTAAATTCATCAAGGGTTATATTTAGTTGATTCGTCTCAATGAATTCACTAGAGATACAAATTGTTTTTACTTGTGAAAGAACATTGGCAGTAGTTTCAGGTGAAATAAGCCAATTGTATCCCTTAGGGTATACCCCGCCCATCGAGTAAATAAGAATATTGTCTTTTATTGTGTTATCAATTTTTAGGGCTTTATCGATATTATGCAGTGGCCCTAATGCAACAATTATTAAGGGAAATTGGGGAGAATATTGTTTTGCAATTTTTGCGATAAATGCAGGGGCGGATTCCTTTTCAATAACGAGCTCATCAAATAATGCGCCATATTCTTTTTTATACGCCCATGCTTGTTTCTTATACCACGTTTTTTGCTCATCAGACCGATTTGGATAGCCATAATAAGGAGGCTATAAAGAATTAAGTGCAAGGAATTCTTCATTTGGATCTTGGCGAGTTACCCCAACGCCTGCGTAAACTGGAATATCAGGATAGCCACTTTCACTAAGAATCAGTTTTGCAATTCTTGCCTTCTCCAGGGGTTCAATATGAGTCGTGGTTAAGGCAAGTGGCTTATTATCACTGGTAATGGCAACTAATAAGGCTAGAGCATCATCAATATCACCGCCTATGTCCGTATCGATAATGTAGTCAACAGGTGTTTGTGCTGAAAAAAGGACAAGAGGTGACAATAAAATAAGCCTTATAAATAATTTATAACAATTTGTTATTTTTAACTTTAGAAAAGGCCGCATAGCTATAATCGAAAAGTTATTTCAGAACTGGTTAGGTTTAGTGCCCAACCAGTCTTAATAGGCATAGCTAGATGTTCAATCTTCATTGGAAGAGTAGCCGCAGCCTTCATGAGGACAAATAATCTGCCGACCCGAGCGTTTTGTTTCTTTGACCGTCAATAGAGGCCATGCGCATTTAGGACATGGTTTATCAATCGGTTCATTCCAAAGTGCATAGTCGCATTTTGGATAGGCGCCACAAGAGTAAAATATTTTGCCTTTTCGAGACTTACGTTTCAGAATCTTGGCTGAATGGCATTTAGGACACTCTACACCGGTATCTGCAGGTTTTTCGATAGGTTCTATGTGTTTACACTGTGGGTAATTACTACAGCCAATAAAGCGTCCATAACGTCCTGTTTTTATATGTAAAGGACCTTCACAATCAGGACAAACTCGACCCTCTACTATATCTGCCTCAGGTTTTTCATTTTCCTGGGCATTTAAGTCTTGCGTATAATCACACTCTGGATAACCCGTACAGCCAATAAAGCGACCGCGTTTTCCAAGACGAATGGCTAGAGGTTTTCCACATTTAGGACACGCCTCATCCAATGTTTCTGTTGTGATATCTTTGCGTTGGACCTGGGTATCCGTATTTTGAATTTGATCAATAAAGGGTTTCCAAAACTCTTCTAAAACGGGGACCCATTCTCGCTCACCACGAGAGATAGCATCTAATGTGTCTTCAAGTTGCGCCGTAAATTGATAATCGACATAACGGGTAAAATGACCTGTTAGAAAGCGATTAACAATACGGCCTACATCAGTAGGAACGAAGCGTTTTTTATCAACAATAACATACTCACGCTGCTGTAAAGTATGAATAATTGTCGCGTAAGTCGAAGGACGGCCAATATCATACTCTTCTAAGTCTTTTACTAAAGAGGCCTCTGAATAACGAGGAGGTGGTTCGGTAAAATGTTGATTTGCCAAAATATCTTTTAAACCAATCTTTTCGCCTACTTGAAGTGTGGGTAAGAAAACTGCGTTTTGATCGTCATCTTGAATGTCATCACGACCTTCTTCGTAAACAGAAAGAAAACCTGGGAAAATAATTGTAGAACCAGTGGCACGGAAGAGATTGCCCTGTCCACAACTTAAGTCCACAGCGACTGTGTCAATGATTGCATCAGCCATTTGACAGGCAACTGTACGCTTCCAAATCAAACTATAAAGTTTGGATTGATCAGCAGTCAGTGCTTGTTGCACCATTTCTGGGGTACGTTTAATCGAGGTAGGTCGAATAGCCTCGTGTGCTTCCTGAGCATTTTTTGATTTAGTTTTATAAATTCGAGGACTACTCGGACAATTATCTTTGCCATAACGCTCTTGAATAAAACTACGGATTTCCTCAATAGCTTCGTTTGCTAAATTAACCGAGTCTGTACGCATATAGGTAATCAAACCCATAGTACCTGAACCGATGTCTATACCTTCGTAGAGTTGTTGGGCAATCATCATTGTTTTACGTGCAGTAAATCCCAACTTTCTCGCTGCTTCCTGTTGCAGTGTAGAGGTAATAAAAGGGGAAGCAGGCCTGCGTTTACGTTGTTTCTTTTCAATATTATCAACAATTAGAATGCCCTGAGCTTGTTTGAGTAGACTCTCTCTAATCTGATGAGCTCTGGTGCCTTCATTGACAGTAAATTGTTGAAGTTTCTCAGTTTCGAAATGGGTAAGTCTGGCTTCAAATGCACTGTTGTTATGCTCGCATTGTGCTAGAATACGCCAGTATTCTTGCGGCACAAAACGCTCGATTTCTTCCTCACGCTCGACGATAAGCCTAAGTGCTGGGCTCTGTACACGACCAGCAGAGAGTCCGCGGCGAATTTTTTTCCACAGCAAGGGCGATAAGTTAAACCCCACTAAGTAATCTAGAGCACGACGAGCTTGTTGAGCGTTTACCAAATCCATGGATATAGAACGAGGATTGCTAATTGCATCCTGAATGGCTGATTTGGTAATCTCATTGAAAAAAATGCGGTGAACTTCTTTATTATCGAGTAACTTACGCTCTTTCATTAATTCGTAAACATGCCAGGAAATGGCTTCACCTTCGCGATCAGGGTCGGTTGCCAGAAGCAGCGAATCAGAATTTTTTAGCGCTTTGGCAATCGATTCAATATGGCGCAAATTTTTTTCAATGGGTTTATAGGTCATTGCAAAATGCTTGTCAGGATTTACGGAACCCTTACGCGCGGGCAAATCCCTGACGTGGCCATAGGAGGCCAATACATCATAGTCTTTGCCTAGATATTTTTGAATTGTTTTAGCTTTCGCGGGTGATTCCACGATAACCAAGTGTTTGCTCATAAAAAATTAACCTTTCCTTGTGTAGTTAAATTAATGTAAGGCCAGCTTGTCTTCTTTTTGGTATAGCACAAGATCAAGAAAAGCTAGTTGGTTGGCATCAAGGTTATCGGCAAGTGTATTGCGAATAGTCCACTTTGTTTCCTGCAAACTAACAAAGCGCGATTCAGAGAATAGCAGTTGATTAATAATTAATTCCATTGTTTCTTGAGCAATAATGCCCCAAAGAATAAGGCGTGTTAAAAATTGGTAACTTGCTTTAGTGAATTTTCGCTGTTCGTCTTCGGTAAAAATTCGAAGAGTTTTATTTTGTGCATCTTTTAGAAAAAGAGTGCGACTTTCCAGACTTGCATTTTCGATAGATTCTTCATCATCGTTAGCATTGACTGTATGGCTTTCTTTTAATTGGGCCAAGCTTTTTTCAAAAAAACTCATTAACATTTCAAACAAGCTATCTTTCATTACGCACACCTCATGTAGCCACCGGGGATTGCTTTCACAATACCCTCTAATTCTAATGTAGCCAGCGAGCTGACCACCTCTTCAATACCTAAGCCGCTTCGTGCAATGATTTGATCGACGGTTGTGATTTCAAAGCCAATGCACTTTACTAGGTTTTTGTTATCCGTGGCAAGGGATAGTGTTGCGTTAGTTTGGGCGACTTGCTTACTATCCAGATTTAACTCATCCATAATATCCTGCGTCGAAGTCACTAACTTAGCTCCTTGCTGTAAAAGATAGTGACAACCTCTGGCTTGTGGATTCAGAATAGAACCTGGAATCGCCAGCACATCCCGATTTTGCTCTAATGCAAATCGAGCTGTGATCAAAGAACCACTTTTGATTGCTGCCTCAACTACCAATGTGGCTAATGATAAACCGCTTATTATACGATTTCTGCGTGGAAAATGTCCAGCCATTGGTGGTGTTTTTAAGGGAAATTCACTTAATAACAACCCGGTTTGGCTAATTTTTGCCGTTAATATCTTATGTTGACGAGGGTAGGTAAAATCAATTCCCGTGCCTAAGACAGCAATAGTCTTGCCATTTACTTCTAGACATCCTTCATGGGCTTGAGCATCAATTCCCAAGGCTAAGCCACTGACAATCGTTAATTGATTCGTCGCGAGTTCCATGGCAAATCGACGTGCTGTTTCACCGCCAATCGCAGAGGGTTTTCGACTCCCCACCATGGCGATGCTGGGCTGCAAAAGACAGGATAATTCGCCTATTGCATAAAGAACTGCCGGAGGATCGGCAATTTCTTTTAATAAAGAGGGGTAATTAACATCTTCAATCGTCAGTAAATGATGACCGCTTTTTTCTGCCCAACACAAATCAAGTTGAATGTCTTTAAAATTAAATGTTTTAATGGCTTGAGCCATGCGTGAGGGGATGCCAGCTTGCTCCAATTCTTGTTGTGAGAGACGAAATAGTTCTTCCAGATTGGGCCATTTTAATAGCAACTTGGTGATGGTACGGGGGCCCACAAACGGTATTTTATTTAAAGCAAGCAGGTAAGGCTTATTTTTCATAGGGTGAATAGTCCGTTAAATAGCAAGAAGTTCACACTAGTCTTTACAGGCATGAGGTAGTTTGAAAAAGCTAAGCTTTGCAGCCAGATTTCCTTAAATACTGACATCTTGCAGCAATACGAGGTATTGGGTGATAATATCACGCATTATTCGTTTTAAATAGATAGTTATGACCATTCGTAAAATTCTTTATTTACCTGATGAAAGGTTAAGGTTAGTCGCAAAATCTGTAGAACATTTTGATGAGAATTTGCACGCTTTAATTGAAGATATGTTTGAGACGATGTACAACGCCAATGGTGTAGGATTGGCCGCACCACAAATCGGTGTGAGTCTGCGCTTGTCTGTTGTTGATGTCCTGGGTGATAAAACCAATCAATTGGTTTTGGCAAATCCAGAAATTATCGCATCTGAAGGTGAAATGGAGTATCAAGAGGGTTGTTTATCAGTACCTGGTGCCTATGATACGGTTGTCCGTGCAAAAAAAGTAACCATTCGTGCCCAGGATCGTTTTGGTCAATTCTTTGAAATGACTGCTGAAGGACTCTTGGGTGAATGTTTTCAACATGAAATTGATCATCTGAATGGCAAGTTATTTGTCGATTTACTCTCCCCCCTTAAACGGGCGATGGCGAGAAGAAAACTTGATAAATACAAACGTAATAAGTCGCGTAAATAGAAGCTCATGAAATAGAGCTAATCCTTGGGATCATGTGATTGAAGCTCCAAGTCTTCCTGCTTTTAACCGAGGAGTAAAATTGAAGATTGTATTTGCTGGGACTCCGGAATTTACACTACCTTGTCTTGATGCGCTGTACCAGTCATCTCATCAATTGATAGCGGTCTACACTCAACCCGATAGACCTGCTGGACGTGGCCGCAAACTGCAGCCTTCCGCTGTAAAAAATTGGGCATTATCGAAACAACTCCCCGTTTACCAACCTGTGAATTTTCGTAGTGAAGAAGCTGTGGCTGAATTGGCGGCTTTAGAGCCTGATGTCATGGTAGTAATTGCCTATGGATTAATTTTACCACGCAAGGTTTTGGCAATTCCCAGATTAGGATGTATTAACGTCCATGCTTCATTGCTTCCCCGGTGGCGCGGTGCTTCCCCTATACAGCATGCCATACTGCATGGGGATAGGGACACTGGCGTTACTATCATGCAAATGGATGCAGGCATGGATACCGGCGACAAACTAGCCGAGGTGCGTTGCTCAATTTCTCTGGAAGATACGGCTGGAAGTCTGCATGATAAACTAGCACAGTTAGCAGTTGAACCCTTACTGAGAACGTTGCATGCATTAGCGCTAGGGCAGACTAAGCCCGAAGTACAAAACAATAATGAGGCCACCTATGCGGACAAAATTAATAAGGAAGATGCAGCAATTAATTGGAATAAGTCTGCTTTTGAAATTCATAATCAAATTCGCGCTTACAATCCCTGGCCGATTGCTTATACTGTGGCTGGTGAGGAAACGGTGCGTATTCATCAAGCACACATTCTTGGAAGCACTGTAACTGCCAAGCCCGGTACGATTCTTTCTCTTGATAAAAAAGGAATGCTTGTGGCGACAGGTAAAGACGCAATCATGGTGGAAAAGATTCAATTTCCTGGTTCTAAAGTAATGAAGATCGCTGATTGGTTGAACGCTAATCGGTCCCAACTTCACGTCAATCTTGTTTTACAATGAAAAAAAATGAACGCTTACAAGCTTTAAAAATCTTGACGAAGGTCGTGCAGGATAAGACGCCACTTTCCTATCTCATGCAAACCAGTGATTTGACGCCCTTTACCAAAGAAATTTGTTTTGGTGTTTGCCGACACTATTTTCGTTTACAGTCGCTGGCTGATTTGCTGTTGGACAAACAGCCTAAGGCAATCGAAGTATGGATTGCTGTGCTTATGGGGCTATATCAATTGCATTTTATGCAAAAACCCGATTATGCCGTTGTTAAAGAAACAGTAAATCTACTGGATCAAATAAAAAAATCTTGGGCGAAAGGCTTAGTGAATGCTGTTTTAAGACGTTTTTGTCGAGAACAAAATGATTTATTGACTCAATTACAGGCTAATGATGCATTTGTATGGGGACATCCGCAATGGTTTGTTGAGCGTCTGCAAAAGGATTGGCCTCAAAACTGGCAGGACATTTTAACAGCAAATGACAGCCATCCTCCAATGAGTTTGCGTGTTAACACTACTCGCGAGACTCGGGAATCCTATTTGCATCAACTAGAGCAAGCAGGGATTGACGCCTATCCCTTGCACTATGCCGAAAGTGGGATTGGTCTTAAAACACCTTGTGATGTACATAGTTTACCGGGGTTTGATAAAGGCGAGGTCTCAGTTCAAGATGAGTCGGCGCAATTATCTGTGTCCTTATTGTTGTTACAACCTGGGTTAAAAGTCCTCGATGCCTGCTGTGCTCCCGGAGGAAAAACATGTCATATCTTAGAAACACAACCAGAGTTAGGGGTTTGTGTCGCCTTGGATATTGATGCGAAGCGTCTTGAGCGCGTTAAGGAGAATTTATCACGTCTACAATTGCAAGCAACTTTACTACAAGCGGATGCTGTAAACCCTTCTTCATGGTGGGATGGCAAGCTTTTTGATCGCATCCTGCTGGATGCTCCCTGCTCAGCAACAGGTGTAATCCGACGTCATCCTGATATTAAACTTTTAAGAACACCAGAAGAAATAGAAGCAGTTGTCAAATTACAATTAAATTTGTTACAAAGCTTATGGCCTTTGTTATCTCCAGAGGGTTTATTAGTGTATGCAACCTGCTCAATAATGAAAGAAGAAAATGAGCACCAAATTGCAAAATTTTTAGCAAGTCATCAAGATTGCATAGTGATGAAAGAAGACATGCCCTGGGGATACAATACCGGTTATGGCTGGCAAATTTTGCCAGAAGAAAATGGTGGTGATGGTTTTTTTTATAGCGTTCTGAAGAAAGGTAATCATGCAAATTAATTGGCCCCTAGTTATCGTTTTGATAGGCTTATCCTTGCCAGGAGTACTAATTGCTGTACCGCGTCTTATTAATCTATTGCTCCCGGATAATAGTGAGGAATTAAAAAAACGTGTGAGTCGTTTGGCTATGGGGCAAACATTGTTTATGGTTTTGTTAATGACTTTTGCGGGCAGTGTCTTGTCTACGAAAACAGGATTGAATGCCTCTCTTTTGGATAATTTGCTGCAAGGAAAAGCGGTTTTTACCCAAATACAAGACATGTTATTGCCGATATTTTTAACTACGGCCGGCGGATTACTTGTTTTTCTTGTTCTTTATTATGGTATAGCTGGCAGTATTTTGGATGAGAAAACATTCCAGACCATGCGCAAGGTCAGAGTTATCTTGGGTATTGATGGTTGCATTCTTTATGGCGGGGTTGTTGAGGAGATTATTGCTCGTTGGGGTTTATTAAATGTATTGACCTTTTTTGCTATTCTTTTTTCCAGATCACAAAGTCCTTTTGTTTATTGGAGTGCTATTCTTCTGAGTGGTTTTGTGATCGCGCTTGGACAACTTCCAGCCTATCTCGCGGCAGGTTGTCAATCCAGTCGACGGTTTATTTATAGTATGGTCTTGCTTAATATTTGGCAATCAATTTTATTTGGTTGGCTCTTCTGGCAATTTGGTCTGGTGGCTGCAATAACAGCACACATTCTTTTTCATATCGGATGGTTTCTCTACGACAGAGCGTAAAAATAATGTAAATTTACGCTATCTTAATAATGACTTAATTTTACTCACTTATTGTTTAGTTTTTCCTAATAACTAAGCAGTTTTATGGCTAATTATTTAAATGAGCTTGCTTCGACACAAGTTTATGAGGATTATCAAACTAGAACGGATAGAGTAAATATGCTCAAGCAATTTAAAGCGTCGGCATTAGCTGGAAGCGCAGTTGCTGCTTACCGCTTGGCCAAAAACTATCCACAAAATTCAGAGTCATTTTTGAAATGGATGAAAGTTGCCATTAACCAGAACTTAACCAATGCGATGTTGGATATGGCGTTAATTCTGGTAGAGCAAGGCTCTGTTGCCGGAGTACAAAAGGCTGCCGGTTATTTGGTGCAAATTTTACGTTCCAATGATAGTTATGTAAAAACATTGGCTGAGGATTTTTTGCACAATAACCACTTATTATCTGCGGAAGTGTCTCGCCAAATGAAAGGTTTCACTGCCGGTTTATCTCTTGCAGGATTCTTTGCCTGCGATAACAAATCTATTCGTCAGCCCGTATCTGATACAAACAACTCTATCGGTATAAGCTAGAACTTAATAAACGCTAATTCGTGTGATTCTTGAGAAGAGAATGATTTAGAGTGACGGAATAGATATCTTATGAAAGAATAGGTCATTGTGCTTTAGTTTTTGTTCTCATGAAACGATTGTTTAAGTTAATCCCCATAGAATTCTTAAAACCGGGCCGTTATCAGCCAAGAAAACACTTCGAACAAACAGCATTACAAGAATTAGCAGACTCCATTGCATCACAAGGTTTAATTGAGCCTCTAGTCGTTCGTGAGTTGGCTGGCGATAGTTTTGAAATTATTGCTGGTGAAAGACGATGGCGAGCAGCTATGTTAGCGGAGCTCGCAGAGCTTCCCTGCTTAATTGGTGAATACACGGATGAACAGGCAGCTGCTGTAACGCTTATTGAAAATATTCAACGTGAAAATTTAAACTTAATTGAAGAAGCAGAAGGGTATCGTCGATTGTTGGATGAATTTCATTTCCAACAGGAAGAAATAGCGACCCTGGTGGGAAAATCTCGTAGTCATGTCACCAATATCTTACGTTTGCTCACCTTATGCGATGCTATTCAAGATGAGGTCAAGTCCGGACAACTTTCTATGGGACATGCAAAAATGCTCGTGGGTTTGACCGGTGAGCAACAACGTTTCCTGGCACAACAAATTGTTGAAAATGAATGGTCAGTGCGCTATTTGGAAAAAAAAGTTAAAGAAATGAAAGAGGGTGCATCGTTGCCAAATCCCCAACGCGATAAAGATATTAAGCGTTTGGAGGCCAAAATAGCCGAACAAATAGGCGCCCCTGTCCAAATTGTAACCAATGAAGGAGATGGGGGGTGGTTGCAATTAAAATTTTTCAATAATGATACGTTAGCGGGACTTCTGGAGCGCATGGGCTTGCGCTATGATTAGCATTTCTTTATTAAATTTCAACAAGGAAACAAAATTGATGAAAAGGATGTTGTCGGGTACATTGTTAACCTTAGTGGCGGCATCTTCTTATGCCAGTTTCCAAAGTGGTGTAGATAGATTAATTAATCAAGTCTCCCCCTCACTGAATATTGGAGTAGAAGTAGTCGATTTGACGACTGGAGCTACGCTTTATCGTCGAAATCAAAACCGCACTTTTGTCCCGGCTAGTAATATGAAGTTATTTTCTGATGCAGCGGCACTCATGGTGCTCGGGCCAGATTATCGCTTTAGAAACCAATTAAGTACCAGTGCATCACAACTGCAGCAAGGTACATTAAAAGGTTCTCTTTATTTGCATCTTTCAGGTGATCCTTCGTTTAATCATGAGCGACTTGCAAATCTCATCGCTGGCTTAAAGAATTGGCATATTAATCGTATTCAGGGCAATGTCTATATCGACAGTAGTCATGCTTTTGTGAATCCTTATCCACCAGGGTGGATGGCTGAAGATTTGGTTTATAGTTATGGTGCTCCATTAGCACCGGTAATGATAGATGCCAATCGTTTAACGATTACCGTTAACCCTTCTGCCAAAGCTGATGAACCTGCGATTGTTGAAACCAATGATGCGAGTAAAAGTATCGTCATTAACAATCAGGTAAGAACCAAAGCGAAAGGGAATCGCTGTGGTGTTGGCTTCTCTTTGGATCAGCAAAACCATCTCACGGTTCATGGTTGTGTGACGGTTGGACAGTGGGCAGTACAGCAGCAAATGGCAATCCGTAATCCATTAGCCTTTGCCCAGGGCTTGATAAAACATCAGTTGGCTGAAGCAAATATTGTTTTGGAAGGAAACGTTTTATTGGGCAAAGCTCCTGCGGGGTCATTATTAATTGCCTCAGAATCATCCAAGCCAATTTCACAATTGATGGCCGATACGCTTAAACCTTCTGATAATCTGTATGCAGATAGTTTGTTCTTACATGCTGCTGAGAAATTACATGGTTCGCCTGTAAATTGGCCAGAAGCACAAGCCATTGTTAAAAAGTTTATGCAACAACAAACAGGTATTCAGTTAAATAATGCTGTGCTTACTGATGGTTCTGGTTTATCGCGTCATGATTTGTTAACGCCTAGTCAAACTGTAGGGCTGTTGCGTTTTCTGCATGACAAGTTTCCTTTAGCCTATGAGTATATTTCGGCGCTACCAGTTTCAGGACGTGATGGTACTTTGCAACGCCGTTTTAAAGGACCTGCGCAACAAGATCTGGTTCGTGCTAAAACAGGAACAATGCGCGGTATTGTTAGTCTTTCAGGTTATCTCTACACAGCCAATGCGCATACTTTGGCTTTTGCAATTTTTATCAACCATGTCCCCGGGACAAAATCTTCGATTTCTGGAAAGTACCGCTATGTGGTTGATGCATTATGTACTTATTTCTTACAACAAAAACCGGGTAATAACACCTGGGCAAAAGTATTCGCACCGCATGGTCGTTTGAAATTCCAACAAAACCCAACACAGGCTGAAGTTCAACGCGGACGACAAGCTCGTTGGCGTCGTTTAGAAACGGTGGTGAAAGATGCTCTCAAAGGCCAATTGGTGACAGTCATATATCGTGGAAATGAGTTAATTCTTAAAGATAATCAAGCGGATGCATCTCGCGTATTAAACGCTTTAAGAAATTTAAGGAATAAATATCCTTTTGCGGTAGCTTTATCATCAAAAGTAATTCCAACAGGGGTCGGCGTTAAACCACTGGTGCTGTGGATGGAAAAAACAGATCCTGATAGTGCTCAGCGTATCTGGACTATTCGCGAGTCTGTGAGTTAACTCATGAGTTTGCGGTAATTCTAAATTACCGCAAACTCCTCTTCAACATTCTGTCTAACGAATACTAATCATCAATACTCCAATAAAAATCATGATACCTCCAATGATTACGGACATATCCACATGATTTTCCCCAAAAAGTAGCCAGGTAAAAAGAATGATAAATAAGGGGTAAATTAATTCGATAATGCCTGCTAATGTGGCATTTTTAAAATGAATGGAATAGACAATAAAAAAGCTTGCTGCAAGGACAATAATAACTTCCAGGATTGTCAGCCATAACACATAAGAGTCGCTTAGCAGCAACGCCAAATCTTTCTTAAAGGTGGTGAAATAAGCCAAAAGCGAAAACACAAGGGCACCGGCTAACATTTCCAAGGCTAGTAAAGTCAATGGAGAGATGCTTCGGAGTACTTTTTCTGCCAGTGAGTAATTCAATCCCCATAGTAATGCAGCTGTTACAGCAAAGACTAACCACATAGTTATCTCCCTGCAATTTTAAGGCTGATGAGTAGGTTGGGCACAAAAATCGACTATTTTATTGAGTACTTGTTCGGATTTTAATATTCGTCGATGCCCTAAACCTTCTGTAAAAAAAGATTCGTAAGCGTCTAAGGTTTCCGTCAGTTTTAAGGCTTCTTTGTAAGAGACTTCTGTATCTTGCTTATCATGAACAATGAGGATAGGTTTTTGAATGCGACAAATAATTTCATTTAAATTGACATCATTCACTTTAAGTGCAGCCTCTTTTTCAATGTAGGACTGAAAATGATGTCGTGATGCAGAAGAGAGCTTCATGAAGGCGGTAAAATGATCAAAGATGCCCTGTAAATTGCAAGGGGAAGCAATCAAAACAAGTTTATCAACGGCAAATCCTCTATCAACAGCTAACATAGAAACTGGACAGCCAAAAGAATGAGCTATTATTCCGTAAAATTCTCCTAGTTCTTGCTGAATAGCTAGCAAAGTTCGGGAAAACTCACCTAGATTGGTTCTTTTACCAGGGGAATCCCCATGTGCTGGTCCGTCAATGGCTATCACTTGAAACCCTGCGGAAACAAGAGGCTCAACGAAAAAACCGAGCTGACTGCCTCGCCCATCCCAGCCATGGACTAATAAAATTTTAGGTCCCCTTCCCCAGGACCACGACTTAACCTGGCAGGCGAGAAATTTTTCTTCTCCAGTATTAATAAGATTCTTTTCCCAATGAGGTCGTGCGTGTCTTGTCGGGGTTAAAAAATGTTTTGCACTGAGAACCCCCGCCACATTAGGTAAGGCATAGCTAGTAATAGATAGACTAGAGCGATAAATCTTAAACCATAGGGGTAATTTCATCGTATTTCTCTCGAGCCAGGGTTTAATCTTCTTCCATAAAAGTAGGTTAATTATAGAGGCTAATCAAGCGAATTACTTCACCGCAAAATTAAAATAAGTCTTTGGGTAAGGTTCATTTTTTAGCGTGAAGTGCCACCATTCCTCCTTGTAAGGTTTGAAGCCAAAACGTAGCATTAAGCTTTGCAGCAAATGCCGATTTGTTTTTTGCGTGGATGTTAGATTTTGGTAATCAACGTGGGCGCTGACATCAAAGCAATCAAAGCGAGTCCCAGTATTGAGGGAATTATCGTTATTGTAATCCTTTCCATAACAAGCTGTGGGAGTCCCTGAGGATGAGCTTTTTGCGCCTAATTTAACGAGAGTGAGGTCAACTGTACTACCACGGCTATGTCCCGATGCTTTTGCAATATAGCCTTTATCAAAAAGGGTTTCTTTGTCCTCACGCGGATAATAACTGGATTTCATTTTTTGGTCGCCTGAATCTTGGCTCCACGTATAAAATGCATTGACTGCTTTTTGTGGGCGGTAGCAATCATAAACCTTAAAGGTATATCCCATGGCCAGGGCTGCCTTTTCTGCTTTGGCTAATTGTTGAGCAGCGGGTAAAGTTAAAATGCAACGATTTGCTAAATAACCAGGAACTGGTCGTCCCATAAAATTTTCTTTAGTCCCATAGCGTAGTTCTTCAATAACTTGTGGGGCAACTTGATTAAGATAGACAAATCCTTTTGGCAAGGCGTAAGCGCTTTGCACAGCGAAAAAAGATAACAAGAGTGGAGAATATCGTTTCATCATAAAACATTGTGAGAAAATGATTTCATGATACTGAGTTATTCATACAATAAAAAGGATAATTTCACGCAACTTAGGGTGTAACAAGAGTGTAAATTTACACCAAAAAAGTGCTCCAATAATACTCTCTTAAGCTAAGTTCTATACTTTATAGTAATAAGTTGTCTTTTTTAGGTAATATCCATGTCTCTTCTTTCTGATTTGGAAACCTATATTGTCCATAAGGGAAGTTCGGCAGAAGATGCACAAAAAATTAGCTTCTTCCGCGATATTGTTGAATTAATGCGTCAACAGAAGCTTACTATCTCTGCTTTAACCGAGAAATTAGCGGCCTTAACCTCCCTGCAGCGTAAATCATTGTTTTGGTTGGGTCGAAAGAAGAGCAGTTCACCGAATTCGCAAGCAGCTAGATTTATTAGCGATCTTTATCGCATCTTAGGTGTGCCTTTAGACGATATTTCTTTAGCAGAACTTGTCGCAGAAGGTCTTTCTCCTGAAAATCAAAAAATACTGTCTGAATATCCTTATCACTACTGGCAAAAAAATCGTATATCTCAAGTTGCCAAAGCAAAATTAGAGCATGAGTTAAAAGAATTATTAAAAGTAGATGGGGTTCCTTATCAAGGACTTTCTTTAGTTCAAAGTTTGACGAGATACTATGGTGAAGAATATCCCAAGCTTGAAGAGCATCTAACAAAACTGTTAGATAATACGCCTGATTATCTCCCCATGATGCTCCACGAGCTTTATGAATACTATTTTACTCAAACTGATCAAGCTCTGGCATTTGCTCAAAAAATAGTTGAAATTGTTGATGACAATCCTCAACTCTATCAAGCCGTCAGCAATTCACATCCGCAATTGGCTGCGGCATTACTACGCGTGTATCCTGAGCGATTTTTTGAGCTACCTCGACAACTACAAAGGCAAGTGAAAGG
Source organism: Legionella hackeliae (assembly GCF_000953655.1). Lineage (NCBI taxonomy): Bacteria > Pseudomonadati > Pseudomonadota > Gammaproteobacteria > Legionellales > Legionellaceae > Legionella > Legionella hackeliae. The sequence goes on along the minus strand of NZ_LN681225.1, from coordinate 3,009,606 downwards.
TTTCCTTGGTGTGGATACCCAAGATGCTATAGATAACTTAATTAATGCTGATCCTCTTTTGAATACATTGGATGAGGAAGGCAGGGCCCCTTTGTTGACTCTACTTTTTAGCTCAGCGGAAAGAAAAGCAGCTGCTGTAGAAGGTGCTCAGAAGCATGAGTTATTTGTTCATCTTAAAAGTACGCTCTCCAATCAATTAATCCAGGATAAAGATAATTTAATAGCTCTTCATCAAGGAGACATCGCTAATACTAAAATAAAAAAATACCTCTCCGACGGACCGAATGAGTACAAGAGCCGTTTTTTCCGCGGATTAATAGCCGATATCAACCAGCATGGTTTAACGGTTACCTTGCTCAACAAACACATGCAAGGCGTTAATAAAAACACTTTATTTGCTAATTGGAATGGCAAATATAACTCGCGAGCTGCTGAATTAATGCTAGAGCTCTATAAACTGGCCAATATGGCGAGAAATATTGAAGAGATTGCTTTTATTAAAACAAATTTACTTTCTCCTCGCGAAGATGAACTGCATCTGTACGATTATGAGGGACAGGTGGAGTTTGAACAACGCAAAGAGGAGTACTTCAATACCCAGATAATGCCGAATCTGCAAACAAAAATTGAACACGTACTTTTGCATCCTGAACAAGTCAATAACTCGATTATTAATCGTAAAATTGGCACACTCGTTCACAATTACGAGGCGATGGCTCAGTTCTCCAATGTTGCCTTAGCCAAACTGCAAAAAAGAGCCGAAGCAGTTTATCAAGATTATCTCATTAAAAAAGCGTTCCAACTTGCGAGAGCGGCTGAGGATGGAAAACTTATTTTCGACCCTCAAGGCCACATTATAATTTCAGTGCAGTTAACTGAGGATAACTATAAAGAGATTTATCGGCTAATTACAGGGGTAGGAGAAGGCGAAGAACAAGATTTAAGCACCCTTTTAGGAACAAGTTTAACCGCAAAAACACTGTGTAATTTAGACATTGCGCATGATCCTGAGCTTAAAGGAAAGTTTAAAAGCAGAGTTGATGTCGACAATGATATGGGGGAACTTTTAGATACTTATTTTATGTCTTCACAAAGAACAAGTGTCATTGCCTTGCAAGAAGAAATGATGATGCATATCTCGTTGGCCCTGCGAGCCCTTGAGAAAGCGGCAAAACCAGACTTGCTTACGGCCATCCAACGTGATGAGTTAATGTTGGATATTAATACGATGGTTTTGCAAAAATTTGCCGCGATTTTAAAAGGCGTGAGTCACGGGAATGTCATTAATTATGTTGACCTTAATAAAAGGATGGATGAAGCTCGAGCTGAGCTTGCCGCACTATCACGCGAAAAATTAGTCGCTGCAATCCAATCATCTCTCCATGATGTTCAGCAATTTGCGGATTTAAGTGATCAACTTGCGAGAAATTTGGATAAACATGCCTTTACCGGATCAACTGCAACTGGTTTGGATTATTTAAGAACGGATAGTGATAATAAAAGCGCTATCCATATCAGCGCTACAGAGAAAACAGCACACGATAAAAGGCTAGGTGCGAATGAGTTAGCATTGCGGGTTATTGCACGTTGTCATTATGACCCTAATAATCCTAATCTGGAGGGTAGTGTTGTCACTGCTTATGAAAATCGAACAATCGAGGGGCGAGTACCTTCTATCGCTATTAAAGAAGGATCTCATCAAGCAGCGGTAAACGATGTGGCTGATAAACTTGCTTATGCTCATGGAGTATTATCCAGAAGGGATAAAGCATACAATGGGCCTGTCATTTATAATTTGTTAACCTCACTGCATACCAAAGCCTACGATCGATCCTTTTTCGAAGGGTCTAACAGACAACGCGCAAGTGCAGCACGTATTCTAAAAGGTTCACATTTATATAATTCAAGACAGGTAGAAAATGGTGAAACAACAGCATTGATTTATGTGCAAAATATTCCTGTTAACCAGCACACGAATGAACTCAGCTATACAGCGTTTGATGGAGCTACGCGTGAAGCTGCCGTAATGACAGACATGGCATTACTAGCCACTTTAAATATTCATGCCGCAGCGTTTTCACCGGAATTACGTCAAAGTATTGCCTCAACGTTTGAATCGGCCCATGCTCGTTATTTACGGTTTTTACCCCAAGCAAGAGATGGGGATCATTATTTTAAAGATTCTATGGAAGGTAAGCTCACCATGGAAGATTTGGTTGCTAAAAAAGCGAAATGGCAAAACTCAGGCCCCATGATTCCAGCTGCTGATTTGCATTCATTAACGGTGCAAGCTTTATTTAAAATGATGACAAACAATGAGCATCAACGTAAACAATTTGGGATGTTGGCACAAGCACTGTCTGTGTATATTGAAACAGCTTCACTTGCAGGTTGTAAAAGCGCTAATGAACGCGCACAGGCTGTAGCCGGAAGAGTAGGACTTTTAAGAAGTATTGATTCTGAACCTCTTGATAGTTTGTCGGTTGAGAAAAAAGCAGTGATTGACGCATTAACTAACTATGTTTCTGGGCGAGAGCCTCTAGCTATTGTGCAAGAAAAGTTGGATAAAGCCTATAATAAGCATAATTTGCAGGGTGCTATCGCTGCAATAAGTATGGAAGATCAGGGAGCATCCTCGAAGGTTCAGGCAACGGGGAATTTAGATAATCCAGGTGTAGTCAATGAGTACAATACCAATTATGCTGAAACAGGTTATTTAGACCGATTATCTCAAAAGCATAGCGCAGTAATGCAAGCGCATACAGAGAAACCCAAGTTGGCAGACACTTACAAACAATTATTTGCCGAAAAAGTCGCACTACAAGTTCAACCTGTAGCACACTAATTTACTCTATGCTCCAGGCATCGCTCATCAAGATCCCTTTCCGGCAATCTTGATGTTGCGAGCTACTTTCTAGTAATACTCTACGCTTGTAGTTGTTACATCAACTGGTTCAGTATCAACAATATTTACTGAATCATACACAACAGGTGTCGTAACTATAGGAGTGCCAACAACACTACCACAACAGCTAGGTGTAGTAACAACAGCTGTAGTCGCAGTAGGACAACATCTCCTTGGCGTCGTTATAACAGAGGTACAGCAACGTTTTGTCACAACAGGAGTCGTCACAACGCGGGTTGTAACAACCGGGGCAACACTGACTTGTCGATACTCCACCACGTCAGTATTGGTGTAACCACAAGCTGTCAAAATGACTGACATAGGTACTAATGCTATCCGTTTCATAATTGACCTCAAGTCGGCTTCGGTAGATAAATTGTAGAATATTTGCTCATATTTTGCCAGTTACTGATAATCCTGAGGGGTCTTCTCATTGATATAACAAAGAAAAGCTAATAACTGGGCGACAGCAACATAGAGACTTCGTGGAATTTCTTTATTTAATTCTACCTGAGCCAAAAGCTCTGTTAGTTTTGTGTCTTGCTGCAGGGGAATGCCATGTTCTTTTGCAATTTTAATAATTTGCTCGGCAATGAACCCTTCGCCTTTTGCGGTTACTTTAGGTGCTGATTTACCATCATAATGTAAGGCTACAGCTTTAGTCTTGTCTTTCTTCATATTTTTATGTCCAATAAATGAAGATTACTAATATCAACTTCCTCAGTAAGTAAACCAAAATCAACATTCCATAAATTCAAAGATAATCCTAAAGGTTCTAGCAAGTTAGCGAAGACCGGTTGTTGTTCTGCTAGATAAGTAACAGTTTCTTTTTTCTCTGCGTTGATTTGAATATCAAGGGCTGTCTCGTTTAATTTAATCTTAGCTTGTATATCCCCAAGATTGCTCAGATGAATGGCAAAACTAATAGACCAGTTCGACTGGCTTGCCGTCAACGCGCTTTTTTTGCGTTGTTCCTCAATCTTTAGAGGGATAACTTCTAAACCTTTCAGGGTATGTACAGGCAATTCCAGCACTAAACTGTATGGTTCTCCTTTAGGATTAAGTAAATGCAGCAACTGGTTTGTTTCAACGCGAGCCAAGGTCTGCCCTGTTTGCTCTCTTAATACGGATAAAATATGTTCAACAGTTTGTCCGGAATAAGAAATTGGCGATAAATTCCGTTGTGGTTGTGGAATGATGCTTGGCAATGGGAATGCATCGGGTTCATAGTAGTTTGCTTTTGCTGGCAGGCGAGGAATTACAGCAAGTTGTCCGTTAATTAATTCAAATAATTTTAAGCATTGTCCTTTAAAGTCTCTGGTCAAAAATTCCTGGGAACTTGTTTTACGCCAATTAACCAAGGCATTTTCCCAAAAGATGCCGCTGTAGCTTATCGCTTGAGAAAGATGTTGTGGTAATTGACTTAATGAGGAAATTGAAGCGAGCAAATGCTGGATTTGCTGGTTAATTGCTGGCGGCAGATTAGATGCAGAGGCAAGACCTGCCAAACTTGCCAAAAAGTAAGTAGGCGATGCTTGCTGAGGTAGAGTATGCATCAGTGCTGTGTTAAGCAAGTTTAATTGCGGGGGACTACGCAAAATTTGCAGTATGGTTTCCCCCTCAGTTTTAACCACTTTAACTTGTAACAATTCGCCTGGGTCTATATGGTGTGAGGTGCGCGCATTGATATTTTGACCATTAATATTAATCAGGACCTGATTTTCACTCAATGCCTTTACAACCACAGTTTTTAAGATTTGTCCTACATAGAGCTCTGTGGATGCTTTAGTAAGCTTTAACTCTTGCATGGGCTCAAGCCTTACCATGGGCATGTTGTTTGGCATATCAATAGCCATATTTCGTCCTTTGAGTTAATTTGCTTGTCATTTATTAAGGCATTTCACTATACTGATGCCCACTGTATCGGCGAAGATATCGAACTCTTGATATTTAGCCACAGAAACGACAGGTTCGGGTCATAAGCGAGAAGGACTCACTGAAGTTCGTTCACGCTTCAGATTAAAGGATATCATCCCTGCATTCGGGGTGAGAAAGAAACACTGTTATTAGGTGAACAAACCTGATGAAGTGATACTAAGACAGGGTGTAATGATGCTAGATAGAGCCAGCGTAGTCGATGAACAATTTATTAACCGTGTAAAAGAAGGTAATTTTCCCACCATCAGAAGTTCAACCTTGCCTGCAGATGTAGGTATGGATAAAAAAACTGCAATAGAATTATTCGATTCACAGATCAAATCACGTCTGCTAGACCTTATTGCCCGTCAATTGAAAGAAAAAGGCTTGTCTTATTACACCATCGGCAGTAGCGGTCATGAAGGGAATGCTGTATTCGGCAAGATTTTCAGAGCCAGCGATATGGCTTTTTTGCATTATCGCAGCGGCGCTTTTTACCTGCAGCGGGCAAAACAAGTGGCAAGTACTGATGGTGTTAGAGATATTCTGTTATCTTTAGTTGCCGCGGCTGAGGATCCTATTGCTGGGGGGCGTCACAAGGTATTTGGCAGTGTGCCTTTAACCATCCCTCCACAAACTTCAACCATTGCGTCTCATTTGCCAAAAGCGCTAGGGGCTGCTTTGTCGATTACGCGAGCTAAGGAATTAGCCATCAATAGCAAACTTCCTGTTGATGCGGTTATTTTATGTTCTTTTGGGGATGCATCAACCAATCATGCCAGTGCACAAACCACGTTAAACGCATGTTCCTGGATTGCAACGCAACCCTATCCCTTACCCTTAGTCTTTATTTGTGAGGACAATGGCATTGGCATTTCAGTCCCCACCCCACAAACCTGGATAGAAACCTCGATAAAACAGCGCCCCGGACTGCACTATCTAAGTTGCGATGGTCTAAACATTGCCGACATTTATCAAAAAGCGGAGCAGGCTCAATATATTGCCAGAGTCAAAAAACAACCCGTGTTCTTACACATGAAGTGTGTACGTTTATTGGGGCATGCTGGGTCTGACATTGAATCCCAATACAATACCCAGAGTGAAATTGAGCAAAGAGAGTCAAATGATCCATTACTATATACGGCAGAGATTCTTCATCGTGAAGGATGGATGAGTTTAAAGTCAATGGTTGATTTATATCAGGATAACCGAGCGCTGATTGAGGCGAAGGCGATGGAAGCCATTCATTTGCCCAAAATGACTAGCGCCAAAGAAGTGATGTCATCAATAGTCCCTAAAACACGCAACAAACGTGCTTATTTACCGCCTGATGAAGCCAGACGTAAACAAGTTTTTGGAAACAGTTATAATCAGTTGGGGATGAAACGCAATCTTTGCCAGAATATCAATTTCGCTTTAACCGATTTGCTAATGCAATACCCCAATATGGTGGTATTTGGAGAAGATGTTGGCAAGAAGGGAGGCGTCTATCGTGTTACCGCTGATCTGCAGTCACGTTTTGGCCAACGACGAGTCTTTGATTCTCTACTGGATGAAACAACGATTTTAGGTACGGCTATCGGTTTGTCCCATAATGGTTTCTTACCAGTCCCTGAGATTCAGTTCTTAGCTTATTTGCACAATGCAGAAGATCAATTACGTGGTGAAGCCGCAACCTTATCGTTTTTCTCCAATGGGCAATATCAAAATCCGATGGTTATTCGGATTGCATCGTTGGCCTATCAAAAAGGGTTTGGTGGCCATTTTCACAATGATAACTCGATTGCTGTTCTTCGCGATTTACCTGGTGTATTAGTGGCTTGCCCGTCGAATGGACCTGATGCTGCAATGATGCTTCGTACTTGCATGAAGTTAGCGCATCAAGAAGGTCGCGTCATTGTCTTTTTGGAACCTATAGCTCTCTACATGACAAAAGACCTACATGACACTGGTGATAATGGTTGGCTATTTGAATATCCCTCGATTGATAAGACTATTGATGTCGGTGAAGTGGGCGTTCATGGTGAGGGTGATACAGTTATTTTAAGTTATGCCAACGGATATTATTTATCACGACAAGCGGCTAAAGTTTTAAAAGAACAACATAATATTGATGTAAAACTCGTCGATTTACGCTGGCTGAGTCCATTACCAACAGAGGCAATTATTCGTGAAGTTGCAAAAGCGAAGCGCGTTTTAATTGTTGATGAAGGGCGCCGAAGTGGTTCAGTCAGTGAAGGTTTAATGACTTTTTTAATGGAACATGCGCCTAATCGTTTGAAAATTAAGCGTATTACCGGTGATGATTGTTTTATTCCATTAGGTACCGCTTGGCAGTATTTATTACCCAGCCGAGATTCAATTATTGCAGCCGTTTTGGCCTTGCATTCAGTAAAAAGGGAGAAGGAACGTGGACGACTTGTTATTTCTTGATGAACAATTGCACGATGATGAGCGCATGATTCGCGACAGCGTTTCGCGTTTTGTAAATCAAGATGTTATACCCTTAATGGCTGACGCCTTTGAGCATGGTGAATTCCCTCGTCAATTAATAAAAAAATCAGCAGATTTGGGACTATTGGGATTAACTTTACCCGCAGAATATGGTGGGGCTGAGGCATCTTATGTGTCTTATGGTCTGGTCTGTCAGGAGTTAGAGAGAGGGGATAGTGGTTTACGTAGTTTTGTCTCCGTACAAAGCTCGCTTTGTATGTATCCTATTTTCCGTTTTGGCAGTGAAGAACAACGGAAACGCTTTTTGCCAGCAATGGCAGCGGGTGAAATTATTGGTTGCTTTGGTTTAACAGAACCAGATTCAGGGTCTGATCCTGCAAGTATGCGCACCCATGCTAAAAAAGTGGAAGGTGGTTGGCGTCTTAATGGGGCCAAGATGTGGATTACAAATGCTCCTATTGCTAATATCGCAATTGTGTGGGCTAAAACCGAAGCTGGCATACGTGGTTTTATTGTTGAAAGAGATTTTAAGGGATTTAGTACCCCTGAAATTAAACAAAAAATGTCATTGCGTGCCTCTATTACAGGGGAAATCGTATTGGAAGATGTCTTTGTTCCCGACGAAAATCTGTTACCCGCCAGTGATAAAGGCTTGGGGGCTGCCTTAAGTTGCCTTAGTCAAGCTCGTTATGGTATTGCCTGGGGTGCTATGGGTGCTGCAATGGCCTGTTTTGATATCACGCGAGACTATTTACTCGAGCGCAAACAATTCGATAAGCCATTGGCTTCTTTTCAATTGATTCAAAAAGATTTAGCCACGATGTATACGGAAATTATTAAAGCGCAATGTCTGAATTTGCAGATTGGTCGTTTAAAAGATCAACATCGCGAAACTCCCGTTATGATTTCGCTTGCCAAAGGAAATGCGTGTCGCGAAGCGTTAAATATAGCGCGTATGTGCCGTAATTTATTGGGTGGTAATGGTATTAGTCTTGAATATCATATTATTCGTCACGTGCTTAATTTGGAATCGGTCTTTACCTACGAAGGCACTGATAATGTGCATACCTTAGTTTTAGGGCGTCATATTACAGGTATTAATGCTTTTGGTTAGTCAAATAAACAGTTAGGGGTTACCTACCCTTAACTGTTCTTCTACATCCCTTGGCCTCAAAGAAAACTTTGTTTTGCAGCTATAATTAATTAAAAGGTGTAAAGCTGGGGATAAAATGAGTAATTTGGAAAAGGAAACAGTTGATACCTTAATTCAACCGGAATTGGATTTTCCTGACGAATTGCAATTGGAGGACACTTCCAATGAATTCAATCAAAATCAATTTCGCGGTGGCGATGAGGTGAATTTGCTGGGTGATGGGGTACCTGGGTACCAAACCAGCGGAGAATCAGATGGTGAGGACGAAATTGCTGAGGAGGTTACTCCTCAGCACCCTTGATTAATTAAACTTATTTAATAATGAGATTTGCGCGGCTACGGGTTCTGAATTAATGTCGCGAATAATAGCCTTAGATTCCTGTACTTCATAGGGAATGCCTTTTAATGTGTTAGTTAAATTATGTAAGAAATCTTCCCGTTTAATAATACTAGGCTTTGGTAAAGGAATAATAGCATCAACATGGTATTGACCATCAGTTCGCAAGTACGATGATACAGAATTGCCAACTAGCTTTTTCAGGATATTTGCAGTGGACGTTTGGACTTCTTGCTCCACATAGTTGTAACAATTTCTGCTAATGTCCTGTTTGATTGCCTCGTCTATTTTTTCCGCATCCTGACTGGCATCCTTAATGGAGACACCCAGGGGAAAATAAGCGCCATAGCCTTTTTTCGTGTAAGCCTGGGTCAGTTCTTGATGAGCTGATGTTTCATGTGTAGGATCATGCAAATGATACCACAAATATTGATCGGCATGATCTTTGTCAAGGTGAGCAATCATTTGCTGCATGATGCAATGTCCAAACCCGCTCACCACGATAACTCCTCCATCACATTCAGCCGCAGCAGCAATGACACCTTTCGAAAGCATATCATTTCTTTTAAGAGAATTTACCCCTACCGACAATTGCTCTTCAATAGACATATCAATCGCTAAAAACTCCAGACCACTGTCTTTAATCTCTAACAAAAGTGACTGTTTGTTTCCTAATGTACGCAATTTCTCTACTTCTGAAGCAAATTTTGGATCATTCGGGTTTGATGAGGAAACTACATCGGCCTGGCGGGGAATTAAGCCTCCTATTTGTTTAATAGTTGCCTCTAACGATTCAGTTTGAGGTATTTCAAAACAAATTTTTTTGTAGCCTGCTTTCCTTAGGTAATCTAGATTTCTAATTAAAAAATCTACCACAGATCTATCGGCATGGCTTTCGAATAAGACTAGTGGTGGAAGTTTATATTTGCTCATGAGGGTCACACCTATTTCTAAATCTCTATAGTTTAATTTTACTACTAATAGGTTAAGAAATGATTAAATGAGCTGATACTGTTTGTTTTTAATAATTCCATATTGTTTAACATTTGGTTTTGTGGTATTATTTTGGCTCACTTCATGAATGGTATCTCAATTATGCGAAAGAGTCTCTGCTTGTTGTTAAGTATTTTTTGCACGACAAGCTTGTATGCCAAAGGGGCTTTACCTCTTTTCAGTCCTTATGCGGATATTACAATCAACACCTATTGGGAACCTGAAACCCAAAACATGGAGCCGATGGATCTCGCTACAATTGCAACTGAAAATGGCATCAAAGCCTATCATTTAGCCTTTATTACCGATGGTGGCAGCTGTCAGCCTGCCTGGGGTGGTCAAGCAAATTATAGTCTTGATAGTCAATGGGGCAAGCGACTGACAGATCGCTTAGAACAAAATGGCGTCGATGTGGCTGTGTCTTTTGGTGGAGCAAGTGGAACTGATATTTCTTTTAATTGCGATGAGAAACAATTAGTAAGCATACTTGAGCAAGTCGTAACAGTTTATCAAGCGAAAACCTTGGATTTTGATATTGAAAATGGCACTGCGGATGTTAACAAACTCATGTCAGCATTGAATGTGTTTCAACAAAAATATCCAAAAATCCAATTAAGCTTTACCTTACCTACTTTACCGGAAGGATTAACTTTTCAAGGGAAAGAAATTTTAGCAGCAGCAAAAAAAGCCAAGCTAAATTATCAAGTCAATATTATGGCAATGGATTATGGTCCTGCTTATAACGACGATATGGCCAGCTACGCGATTGCAGCTGCAAGCGCGCTACATGAACAACTACAAACCATGTACCCCGAAAAGCAAGGGGAAACATTATGGCAACAAATCATAATCACCCCAATGATAGGCGTTAATGACGTCAATACAGAACAATTCACTCTGGCAAACGCCGATACGTTAAGAAAGTTTGCTGAGACTAAGAAATTAGGTGGCTTGGCAATGTGGTCTATCGCTAGGGATAAACCCTGTGCTGATAAATGGGCTAGCCCTGTTTGCAGTGGTAATCATTTACAAACGAAAAACTATGAGTTTGTCAAACATTTCTTAAGCTTAGGCCCCAAAGAACTCTGAACACCTTAAATTTCTGCCCGAAAAAACAACTTTGAATCCCTGAAATAAACTATCTTTATTGAGAAAGCCTCTAATTCTTGTTATTTCTACGAAGACAAGTTATTATTCGCTTCCAATCGGGGCGTAGCGCAGCCTGGTAGCGTACTAGCATGGGGTGCTAGTGGTCGAAGGTTCAAATCCTTCCGTCCCGACCATCAATTCCCCTTTTAAATCAGTAAGTTGTATCTTTGTAGTAAAACTTCTTAAAAATCAAAAATTCTGCTAGGTGTACTTCTGGGTGTACTTTGGTAGTTAGGGTGCTTATTCTTCTTTACACATCTCTAGTAACAGCTTTTATACCATTTCTAAATTTCTTTTTTCTTTTGCCGATATATTTTTAACAAAAGGATGAAATAGGTTAGCAACAATTAAATTTTTGCTTATGGTATAAACAAAAGGGGGAATTGTGCAAAAATTGAAGATGCAGACTCTAGACATTACAGACGACAACATTGAGAAAATAGCAGCCATATTCCCTAACTGTATAACTGAAACAAAAAAGAATGGTGGAGTGGTTCGCGCTATTGATTTTGATCAATTAAAACAAGAATTATCAAAATCTCCTATTGTTGATGGTATTCAAGAACGTTATCAACTAAATTGGCCTGGCAAGCATGAAGCATTAATTCTTGCAAATATCCCTACTTCTAAAACGCTTAGGCCGTGCCGTGAAGAAAGTGTAGATTTTGATAATACTAAGAATTTATTTATTGAGGGCGATAACCTGGATGCTTTGAAGTTATTGCAAGCGTCATATATTAGTAAAATTAAAATGATCTATATTGATCCACCATATAATACAGGCAAAGATTTTGTTTATGTGGATAATTTTAGTTTAAAAGAAAAAGAATATTGCTTGAACTCGGGCCAAGTGAATGAAATTGGAAGTCGAATGATATTAAATACTGAGACTAATGGTAGGTTTCATTCTGATTGGTTAAGTATGATGTATCCCCGCTTAAAATTGGCTAGAAATTTACTTCGAGATGATGGAGTGATCTTTATTTCTATAGATGATAATGAGGTAAATAATTTAAAAAGCCTTTGTGATGAAATATTTGGAAACGAGAATTTTATTAATCAAATTTCTGTTAAATCTAAACCAACAGCAGGTGCAAGTGGCGGAGGTGAAGATATTAGGTTGAAAAAAAATATTGAATACTTGTTGTGCTATTGCAAATCGAAATTGCAATTTGAAAAATTCAATGATGTTTTTGAGAAAAAGAATTTATTCTCTTATATCAAAGAGTATCAGGAAGAAGAAAAAAGTTGGAAATATACACGAATCCTGCTCTCGTTGGGTGAGAAAGAATTTTTTTCGGAGATTTATGATGGGGCTGGAAAACCTATAAAAATATATAAACATGATGATGTGCAAATTGCTACCATTTCCGATCTTTCTAAAAAAGAAGGACTACCAGAAGAAGATATATATATAAAATATTTCGATAAAATTTTTCGAGATACAAATGCCCAGAGTTCAATCAGAGAGAGAGTAATTAACGCAACAGATAGAAATAATACTTTTTAGAGTATTGAGTATATTCCCATCAGTGGCAAGAATAAAAATATTAAGACAACACTTTATTACAGAGGTAAAAATAAAGATTTGATTGCATGGCTTCATGATGTTGCCGAGAAAGAAAATGGCACAATTGTAAAAAAAAATAAAATAGGGACTCTCTGGGATGATTTTAATTGGAATAATGTATCTAAGGAAGGAGATATTCAGTTCCCTAATGGTAAAAAACCAATAGCATTTATCCAAAGAATGTTGACTCTGTGCACTAATCCAGATGAGGAAGAAATCATTCTTGATTTTTTTGCCGGTTCATCCTCAACCGCACATGCTGTTATGCAGCTAAATATGGAGGACGGTGGTAATAGAAAATTTATTATGGTTCAACTTCCTGAAAGATGTAATGAGAAATCAGACTTATTTAAATTAGGGTATACAAATATTGCTGAAATAAGCAGGCAACGCATACGCTCTGCTGGTAAAATAATTCAAAGCGAATATATAGATAAAAAAAAGGGCAGATTAATTGATTTAGGCTTTCGTTCATTAAAAATTAATGACTCCAATCTAAAAGAAGTTTACCACCAACCTATGAAACTAACACAAAGCGAGTTATCTGATCAAATTAATAACATTAAGATAAATAGGACACCAGAGGATTTGTTATTTCAAGTTTTAGTTGATTGGGGTATAGATTTAACTTTGCCTATTATGCAAAAGGTAATTTATAACAAGGAAGTATTTTTTATAGAAACAGGAAATACAAATACTTTGATAGTTTGTGTAGAAACTTGCATTAGTGAGGAGTTGGTAAAATCTTTAGCGGCCTATAAACCTGAAAAAATTGTATTTCGTGATGGAGGATTTAGAACTGATAGTTTTAAAATTAATGTAGAGCAAATCTTTAAACATTTATCACCTGAAACTGAAATTAGAATCTTATGAGGTGTCTAAAATAAAGGATATTGCATGAAATTAAAATTTAAAAAACAAGACTATCAAACAGAATCAGTTACTTCTATCGCTGATTGTTTTTTAGGCCAGCCTTAAATAGGAGAAGCACAATATTACATTGAGCCAAATGGACTAACACAATTAAAAAATCTCAATGAGAGTGGATTTTGTAATCATGAAATAATGCTAACTTCTAATCAATTGTTGAAAAACATACAAGCAGTTCAATCGAGACAATATTTACCAATATCACAAGGTTTAGAGCAGGATAGCCAAACTGGTTTTGTACCGAATTTGGTTATTGAAATGGAAACTGGTACGGGCAAAACTTATTGTTATATAAAAACCATTTTTGAATTAAATCGTAGATATGGATGGAGTAAATTTATTATAGTAGTTCCTAGTATAGCGATACGTGAAGGGGTAGCTAAATCTCTAGAAATAACGGCTGAGCATTTTTTGGAGGATTACCAAAAGAGAGTGAATTTTTTTATATATAATTCCAAAACATTGTCTGATTTAGAGAGTTTTTCATCTAATGCTGGGATTCGTGTAATGATCATTAATGTGCACGCTTTCAATGCAACAGGAAAAGATGCCAGGCGAATTCATGAAGAATTAGATGAATTTCAGTCCAGAAAGCCTATTGATGTGATTAAATTAACACGTCCTATTATGATTTTGGATGAGCCTCAGAAAATGGAGGGTGACAAAACGGTTGAATCTTTGAGGACCTTTAATCCTTTGATGATTTTACGTTATTCGGCAACTCATAAAAAAGAATATAATAAAATTTACCGACTTGATGCGTTAGATGCATATCAAAAAAAGTTAGTTAAAAAAATCTCGGTGTGTGGTATTTCAGTTAGAGGCATTCGAGGTAGTAATTCATATCTGTATCTTGAATCTATAGATATCTCACAAGATAAACCACCAGTTGCAAGAATTGAAATGGTAGTAAAGCATAAGACTCTGAAAAGACTCAATCGATTGATAGGCAAAAATGACAATTTATTCGAAATATCAAAGATGGATGCTTATAAGGGATTCCTTGTTGCGGATATAAATGCTAATACACGGACGCTGCATTTTTCAAATGGAGAAGTAATTAAAGTAGGCGAGGTGATTGGCGATCCAGACGAATCAGTGTTAAGACGCATTCAGATCCAAGAAACAATTAAAGCACATTTTGAAAAGGAACAAGATTTATTCCACAAAGGAATTAAGGTTTTGTCTTTGTTCTTTATTGATGAGGTAGCAAAATACCGTTGCTATGATGCACCAGATGGAGATGATCGAGGTGAATATGCCAAGATCTTTGAAGAAGAATATGATAGATATTTGAATCAAATTTTACAGACGGTGGATGGTGACTATAAGAATTATTTAGAGCGAATTGAGTCCTTTAAAACGCATAACGGTTATTTTTCTAAAGATAAAAAGAGCCAACGATTGGTTGATCCACATCTTTTTAAAAAGACTGGTGAAACTGATGACGTAGATGCTTACGATTTAATTTTAAAGGATAAAGAGCGACTATTATCACTGTCCCCTGAAACGTCTCCAGTACGGTTTATTTTTTCTCATTCTGCATTACGTGAGGGATGGGATAACCCCAATGTTTTTGTCATCTGTACTCTGAAACATAGCGACAGTTCTATTTCTCGTCGCCAAGAAGTAGGGCGTGGGATGCCGCTGGCCGTGAATCAACACGGTGAGCGCATGGATGACCCTACTACAGTACATGAAACAAATGTACTAACGGTTGTAACTAATGAAAGTTATGCCGATTTTGTTACTGCTTTACAAAAAGACATTCGAGAGTCGTTGGCTTCAAGACCAAGGGTTGCCGATACGACCTATTTTTTAGGTAAACAATTGAATACAGAAGATGGTACTATTGAGATGAATCGTCAATTAGCTGTGAAACTGGAGAATTATTTATTTGAGAACGAATATGTAAATGAGAGTAATTATCTAACACCCAATTATGTAAATGCTAAAATCGCACACACGCTTGCTCCGCTACCTGAGGAATTAAAACCATATACAGATCAAATTTGGATGCTTTTAGATACCATTCTGAGTGACGATATCAAGCCAGTAATTGAGGATGAGCGTCTATCTAAATTAAACAAACTAAATGCAAACTTCCACAAGAAAGAGTTTCAGTCTCTCTGGAAAAAAATAAATAGGAAAGCTATTTACACAGTACAATTTAATAGCAATGAATTAATTAAAAAAAGTACTATTGCTTTAAACGAAGGACTCAAAGTTGCGAAAATATCCTATGTTATAGAACGCGGGATTCAAAACAAAGATTTCAATACCGATGATCTTGCTCATGGCAAAGCATTTCAATTAAATCGAACTGAAACACCATACGATGGGGTAGTAGATAGATCAGGAGTAAAATATGATTTAATTGGTAAGTTAACCACTGAAACTAATCTAACACGTAAAACAATAGCCCATATTTTACAAGGGATTGATTCAGCTGTATTCGAGCAATATCAGCAGAACCCTGAAGATTTTATTCTAAAGGCAGCAAAGATAATTCAAGAACAAAAAGCCGCTGTTGTCGTGGAACACTTAACTTATGACGCTTTAGCAGGAACCTATGATTCAACTATTTTTACTCATAAAAAAATACGACAAGATCTAAGCAAGGCTGAACCAGTCAAACATCATATTTATGACTATGTTTTTACTGACTCAGACCAAGAACGTAAATTCGTTAAAGAATTAGATAAAAGTGCAGAGGTCATTGTTTATGCTAAGCTGCCTAGAGATTTTTACATCCCGACTCCCGTAGGAAAATATACTCCTGATTGGGCAATAGCATTTAATGAAGGTTCGGTAAAGCATGTATACTTTATTGCTGAGACAAAAGGCTCTTTGGATACCATGGAATTACGGCGTATTGAAGATTACAAAGTTAAATGTGCGCGTAAGTATTTTAAAAAGCTAACCTCTGATCAAGTGAAATACGATGTTATTAATGATTATGATCAGTTGATGCAGCTAGTTCGTTAAAACCAGTATCCGCGTTAGTTATTAAATTTTTAGATTAACAATTTTCATAATATTTTGCTCTTATAGCCCGAGCCGCTGACATTTCCAGGCCATTTATTTCTGAAAACTCAATAAGATATTCTTCTATAAGATTCAGGATAAGATCAGCCTCTTCGGCAATCCCCTTAATTTTATCGAAGAGACCTTGCAGGCTACGTGCAGAAGAAAAATCATTTTTGCTTTGATACATACATTTATGTATCAACCAATTCCTCTTCGGTAAGAAATTGGCTAAAACTTGTTGCAATGATTCGGGAAATATATTCTCTTGATCAACTATTTTAATAGCTTTTCCGAGAGTATAAGAACGGTATTCATCTAAAATCTTATTACCTTGTTCTAAAGGCAAATTATAAGGCTTCTTAACATGCTTTTTCAAAGTGATTGAATGGCTAAGTACATCTTCTAAATGTTGAATCATCCATACAGCTTCTCCTATTAGACAGTATAGAAGCATTTCATCCTGGCTAACAGGCTTCGTTTTAAATGTTGATGACATAATTGACTATGGGCTGATAGTTTAAAAGTCATGATAATGCCTTTTAATTCGGTTGATGGCTATCATTTTTGAACGATAATTCCGTTGCGTCTTTATCCAAGATAAGTTTTAGTAATGTTCAATCGAGAATGACCAAGTTCACGGCTAATAATGGATCTCGCTCGCCTATCAATTTGCTTCTCTTCATGATTGAGTTCTTTTGTAGGTTTTCCACCCGCTATAGGACAGATTAATCCAATTTTTAAAGAATCAAATTCTTTAGTCAATTCGGTATATCGGCGTTGAGCGTATGCATGACGCAGGCCATGCAATTTACAGACGCCCATTAACTTAGTTTGTTGTTGATAATGACCTAAATTTTGCTTATAAGTTCTTTCCGTAGGAATTAGGGACTCACCACGTCTTATCTGTTGCCAGACTTTTGATAGCCATTTCATTTGTTCATCATTGGTGATTTTAAGCAATCGACCGATACCGCCTTTTGTCCAACTGGGTTTGATATGCAAACAATCACCATGCCATGCTTCACTGACTACAAATTTCATGGATTCTTCCCTACGTAGACCAAAAAGCATTTGTGCTTCCAGTGAAAGGCGTATGTGCGGATCGGTACATAAGTCTAAATCGATATGGTGGATGGCTTTATTTTGAGTAGGAATATAAGTGCGCTTATCAATTTGATAGGAGTCATTACCAGTTTTAACCAGTTTAGGCTTATCCAGAAAATAAGCGAGTTTACGCAGTTTGGACATGTAATTTTTGATAGTTGCTGGACTCTTGCCTTGTTTTTTCCAATGTTCAACAAGCACATAAATATGTTTGGGCTTTAGGCCATTTAAATGGCTAACTTTAAAACCCAATTCATGCAGATCTTTCATGCAACGATTAATCATATGCTTCATATCCGCCTTACTGGCATAGGAATAACCCTGCATTTGTTTAATTAATTGGTGTACCGAGTAAAGTGCACTGCGCAGTTTATTGCTCATTGAGATAACTCCAAAGTGTGGTACGGGATTTCAGACCCATTTCATCCATGATGAGTAAGGACAAACGGTAATGGGATATTTGAGATGATAGTTGTGAACTTAATTGTTGGGCATAAAGATAACGCCAGCATTTCTTACTGGGTAACTTTGAGGACTTCATCGCTTTTTGCCAGCTAAAACAGATAGCTCTATAACCATGAGTGGTAATAAGACATCCGTTTCCTTGGGTTAATGTATTAAAATCCTGTATAAGCTTTATTTGGGCTTCGGAGCGAATAGGAATCTTCCTATCCTTGCTGTTAAAAGTGATTTCTCGTGTCAGTAGTAATTCATGCTCTTGGATATGTACTCCTGGCAAAATGCGCATGGCTTCGCTCAAGGTCAAGCCAAAATGAATTTGAAAACCTAAAAGGATTTTGGCAATGGGATCAGTGATCTTATCAAGCAAATCAGCAGAAGTTTTTCGAGTTTTCTTCTTAATTTTTTTAGTTTGCAAACCAAGGCTGAGATTATCAATCTTCTCAACATTATGACCCACATGACATAGAAATTTGCGGATGATGGTCATGTAATTCATAAGAGTCGAAGGCTTAACCTTTTTCTTATGCCAATGTTGAATCAGGTGTTGCAAATGGATGGAAGTCAAACCCGGCCAATTGGATGGCGCAAGGCCAAGAACAAAGAGATCCTCAATCATCCTAAGAATAACAAAGCGACGGTATTTTTTGCCACGAGGGCTACCGCTATTATCATGATCCAGATACTGGCTTGCTATTTGTCTTAAAGAGTGTTTGCGCATAATTTTATTCAATCAATTTATTTGCCCTGTCTTTGGTTTAGTGTTAATCGAGCGATTCACTCAAAGAGGATATCCAGCTTGCGCTGCAAGGCTCGAAATGGTGGGACAAATCAAGGTTAATGATTATTGTGGTACAACGGTTTTTTAGTGGTTTATCTCCTTATTGTTTAAATACAAAAACGCACGGCAATCCAACAGCAGCTGCCGCTGATCCATGGTTAATAAAGAAGTGATTATTAACTTATCTACCCGATGGTAGCCTATCCTAGAACTACAGATTCCCGACTAGACGTCCAGCCACAGGTTAAGGGATGAGAATGGCTTAGCATAAGACCCGAGGGTTTCGCCTGAGTTGCACAGGCTCATCAGTTATGCTTATGAAAAATTTAGCAAAGGTGAGATCTTGGGGCAATAGGTTTAAGAGGAATATTTTGTTCAATCCTGTGGTGTGGGATTGGATTTTATTTGTTAATTGTTTGATTTTAAATTTGAATTTTAAGGAAGTTTGTCTGCGTCACTGCATAAGTGATGCAGTGACGCACAATGAAACCACCTTCAAATATAAGTTAGGTCATTAAACAAATAAAACATTTGTATGTTGAGAAGTTATTCTTAAGGGTTTTATTATGTTGAAAATAGGCATTATAAGGAGGAAATAATAGGTATTTTCATATATAGTTACCTTAAATTGCAGATTAGTTAAATTCGCATTAATGTGCGATTTGATGTCATTTTGTTAATATATAACACTATTTGTATTGCTTATGTATATACAAGGAGCTACAATTAAAGTGAAGCTAAATAATTTAATTATTAGTAATAGGATTTTGCTCAAGCTAAAAAGCAAGCATAATGTTGATGTCAATGAAATTGAGGAATGTTTCTTAAACAGGACAAAAGGTTTGCTTATAGATACTAGACTTAATCATAAGACAACACCGCCAACTTATTGGTTTATCTCAAGTACGAATGTTGGACGAGAACTTAAGATAGTATACATTGAGTTACCGGATGGACGATATGAAATTAAATCAGCTTATGCTCCCAACCCTACAGAGGTGAGAATTTATGCACAATACGCATGATGAAAAATATGAGGCTGCTTGGGAAAATGGTGACTATGGAGCATCAGAGGAGTTTGTCCAAAAAGCAGCAAATGAAATTGAGAGAAATCTTGATGATAAATTAGGATTGCAAATAATTTCTATTAGACTACAAAAAGATTTAATAGAAAAATTAAAAATATTAGCGAAAGAAAGTGGTCTAGGATATCAACCTTTTATTCGATTGTTATTAACTAAATATGTTTGTGAACAATCAGAAAAATCAAATATTTTTTCAGAAATACAAAATGATAAATCGAAAGATATAAATTATATCATTGAAAAATCTAAATTCTAATTCAATTACAACAATACATTTTAGAGTATGTGGGGTCTATTTTGACCCTATATATTTATCTTTAGTTATGAGTTTATATTAATAACTTAATGTACTTAGATAATTGAATGCTTTATTAGATTGCTTTTATCTTTTTTCAGCTTTTATTATTTTTGAGTATTGCCAAGCCAATTTTTTTGACCTAACCAACTTGCAGGATAAGGCCAGTAAGCTCCTGACTGATTAGCTTCTGTTAACTGTTTTTGCAGTCTATCCATGATCAGTACAAAAAGGTTCTCATCAGGGTCAATTTGCTGAAATTGCTTCCATGCTTCAGCTTTATAGCTGGGTAGAGGATAGACTTCCCAGAATTGTTCGAATTTTTGGTATAGCTCTTTTAGGTTATTGCCGGGTTTCGGCGTGAAATCTGGTTTTGACAAATAGGCTGGTTTTCCGGTTTTCATTGATTTCAGATTCTCTGGTGGTGCTGACTGGTTCTGTTCTACTTGTGTGGGCGAGCTATTTTCAGGCTGAGATTTAGTTTCAATATCTACAGGTTCATATGGGTTAGCCAGAAGGCATTTCACAATGAGGTTTTTGGTTGTGGAACGAATTTCTATAATGCCTTGACGAGCTAGTGATTTAATTACGCGTTTCATTTGTTGGTGACTAGGGCAGCCTGTTTTTACGCCTTTGATTGGTGCGACATAAAGTGTTTCTCTAAGCGATTGGTAGCTGATTTTTCGTTTAATGCCGACCATGAATGTCTTTCTGTCCATGTAGGGACGGATGCCCATGAGATAGACCACTCTTTGCATGAGAGGGATTTCACTGAGTGCGTCCAGTTCGTAGGTGGTGACGAATAAGAAATCCATTTTTACTCCTGTTTTAACCTTCTATTTTTATTTCAATTGATATCAAACGCTATCAATCGATGACATTTAGATAACCAAGATGCATTAAACTTGATTCATTCTAGGAAATTGGTGGAGAGTGTCAATAGGGGAAATAGGTTTGATAGTAAATGATATTAAATGAACCTTTTATTTTTTTATTGAGAAGTTTTTTGCATTGGTAATTGGTTATTTTTGTTCAAAATTGTTTAAAAATTTTTTACTTCGCGCGCGTAAACACATAAAAAACAGATTTTGGAGTTATGAGGTGGGTCGGCCTGGAGAATTTTGCTTTGTCTGGTTTTTAGATTCGACAGGTTATTTCTCCTTGCTAGTACTGAATCTTCCTATGTCGGGTTTGTGCCGGGTTGATGTGTCGGGTTAAGGTCGGCCTTGTTTTGGACGGATTTAGGCTCATTGATTTTGGGAGTTAAAAAATTGTGGTGAAAGTTTAGTTTAATGGTTATCTATTGATGATGTTTATTTAAATCGGAGTGTTTGTCAAAGGTTTTTTCTACCTGTTATTGATTGAATATATATGAAGTTATTTTCAAACTGTGACAAATTGTCAGGGTTTAATTTAATCAAAATCAGACAAAGTCTTACCATTTATTTAAATTTGGTAAGACTTTGTCTGATTTTGAGATGGAAGATAAATTGTAAATAAATTTTGAGTAGATCGGGGGAACGTTTATGCGCAAAGATTTAATCGAATCGGCTTGGGCTTTTTGCGTTCGGCATTCACAAATACTCTGCTTTTTTTAAAGTTTAAATAGAAATTCTTTCGTTCAGCTTGAGTCTTGGTCTGTGTCTGTTCGATAATGTAAATTCGTAACACTTGTTCGGTATTTTCATTCATGCTGGTTATCTCATCCCCGCATTTTTCCCACTTACTGACCGCGGTATGTGATTCATGAACCACTGTTTTGCCAAATTCTCGTAGGGGCATAGAAAAATAAGAGCGAATGAATTTAACTTGATTGCCAGTTAATCTTTCTTCCTGAATTGCTAATTTTTTTATTAACTCATCAGCAATGTATTGGACATCAATTTTTGGAAGCCATTCTTCATTGAACTTAATCATTTCTACGTTTTCTAATTCGATAAGAAAGCCTAAGCCTTTATATAAAAACAGTGGTTCGATTTTTGTTTTCATCCTTTAGCCTAAGTGAAAGTTCATTATCCTAATAAGTACGGTATAGGTAGTTAGTAACGATTAATCTTATGCTGAATAAAATTTTTTGTAAACTAAGTTTACTTTGGCTGTTATTAAAATAAGATTGACCTCTTATTAGAGGCTATTAGAGAAGGAAAGTGGTTTTTATTAAATATATTTAAAAATCATATTGTTATATTTAAAAAATCATGGAGCATGTCTTTCTTGTTCTCTTTGGATAATGAAAGGATCTGTCCCTGTCTTTGTAAAGGAAGCCAGTATTTGGATTTAAACGTTATCATATTAGTGTAAAAATTTTATGTGATAGCATGTGCACTCATTTATGGCAAGTAATTGTAGCTAAGGTAGGCGATAAGAAATGAAGAAGATAATAAATTTAAAGACAATGAGTTATGTTGTTTTCACATTTTGCTTTTTAATTTTTTTGTATCAGGTAATAAGTGCTAATTATAAATTTTCCCTAGTCTGGTTTGTCGGAATTCTCACCCTAACGCTATTTCTAATAAGTTCTAACAATGAAAATGAACAAGGAGAGTCACTCATTCGGTTTTTTAAAGCCTTTGGAGTAGTTGCCACTTTTTATCTAGGGGGGCAAGAGTTAGAGCAAATTAGAACTAACGGAAATCAAAGTCTTCAAGCCAACATATTAAATTTGAAGATAACCGAGAGTAAGCTTGAGAATGAAACGTTTGCAGCGATGTTAAATACATTAGCATCACCTCAGCTAGAAGTTAGAGTTGGGGGAATCTATGCTTTAGAAAATTTGGCTCGAACCAATAAAGATTTTTATTGGCCAGTCCTTCATACGTTAATATCATATGTAAAAAACCATCGCTCTATTGATTCTAATGACAAAAGATTGCCATATAATGAAAAGATTCAAACTGATATTCAAGCAATCTTAAATTTTGTAGTCGAAGGAGAATATGACATGCCTCATACCACTTCTGATAGTCTTGATTTATCGCATATTCATTTGGTAAATGTGGACTTATCTAGAGGTAAGTTAGCTTATGTTAATTTTGAGGGCAGTATATTAGAAAATATAGATTTTAATGGAGCTGATCTGACCGAGGCGAATTTTAGAAATTCTAATCTTAGCAATGTGCATTTTTCCAATGCCGATTTAACTCAGTCAAATTTTACTAATGCCAAATTAACTCGAGTAGATTTTCTTGCTGCCAATTTGGAGTCTAGTAAATTTGGGAAGGCTAATTTTATTGATGGAAAGAAAAATTACACTTGGCTTTTTTCTGATGTCAAATTAGCGGGTGCAAATTTTTGTCTTGGGTTTGATACAGAAAAAAGAGATTCGATATTTGAATGTGCCTCAGGACTAAAGTGTAATGATTTTAAACTTTCTAAATTATTTAATACTACTAAGCTTCCGGAGGAGTTAACTTCTTGTAATTTTGTAATAAATCAAGATCCGAATGAGTTAAAAATCCGTGAAGCAATAAAGAGTGGGAATTTAGCTGCTATCCCAAGCTCGATTGGAGGCAGAGTTATTTATAAACGTATTCCTTCTGTATAAAACTTAAAAATGCAATTTATAGAGCTATATTGTATTCATTCATTTCTTGATTTTTATTTATGAAAGGGTAGGGGAAATGTGCTTCTACCTTATGGTTCTGTCTTGCTCTCATAGATGTCTTTATGGCGTTATATCGAACAGTTTCCAAAATGGAAATAGTTGCCTGGATCAGTTGTTTCTATTTTGGAAATAACTGATGTCCATGGCTTCATTCTTTGCTTGGTAAATCCTTTTTATTCGCTAAGAAATTATCTTTGCTTACGACCTTTTTGCCAGTTTTCTCTTCCAGTTCTAAACGTGCCTTTTTAGCTATGCCACCACCTTGTTTACTGGCTTTCTGATTTTCAGTCATTCCAGTGGCATTTGTAGCCTCGGCAATTTGTCTTGTTGATAGCTCTGCAAGTGCTGTGAAGATTAGCTCAGCTTCACTCATATGGTCTCGTAGGTTCTGGGATTTTAATCCTTTTGCCTGTTTGTGTTCTTTTACACTCAAGCCTGTCCATTCTTGATGAATGATATTAGTAAGGATTGCAAATTCACTGGGTTCGTCAATGCCGTGTTCTTTCCAATAATCCGTGAGCTTATTCCGGGTTTCCTGACCCGTCATGCGCTGTTGTATCCATTTTTCACTGTAGCCATGTTGTTTCCATGTTTCTCTGGCTCTATCAAGTGCTTGAGAGGGGTCGGACATTTCTTGCATGCGTTCGTAGCCGACCTTTGCTAACCATAGTTTAATGGGTTCAGCTTTTGGGCTTGGGATTGATTGAATGAGCCGTAGCAATGTTTCGGCATTTGCAACGTCAGTGAGATATTTTTTGCCATCAGCTGCCGCTAATTTCAGTCGGTTACATTTTGTAACCGACTGACTACCTTCTTTTTGTAAGCGATTTTTTAACACCTTCCAATAGTTTCTTGCGGCTTGGTAATCGGGTTGTTGTATCAGGGCTTGGACTACATCTACAACTGAAAAAAACCATGTTTCAGTTTCTTCATCATATAAACGTCTAATGTGGTATTGCTCAAAATTGGCTGGGTTACTTTCCATAAAAATTCCTTATTGTTCTGATACTCTTTTGGGTTGGATTATTACTACATTTTCTTGCTGCATATTTTCAATAAGCTCTGACCAGGCATTTAAAGCCTCCTTTCGCTGAGGCAGCATTTCATTTTTATTGTAAGTAGCCATGATCTTAGGCATCTTGTGTCCTAAACATTTCTCAATCACTACCGGATCAACATGCAATGCCTCACCAAGCTGAGTTGCAAAGGTGCGTCTTAAATCATGTGCTGTCCAGTGGGGGATGCCTACTCGTGATTGTATTCTGATTACTGCTCTTGGCATAGCTCGGTCGGATAAAATACTTTGATCATCTGCGCCTGTAATGACGTATTCTGAATCGCTTTGTGCTTTGAGTTCTCTCAATACCTTTTTAGTCATTTCTGTGAGGTGAATTCTCATGACTATGTTGGTTTTGGTATTTTCGGCTGGGATAGTCCATAAGGAGTTTTCAAAATCGAATTCTGACCATTTGGCTACTCGGATTTCTCCTGTTCTTACGCCTGTAAGTAGGATGATTTTTAGGGCTGCTCGGATCTGAAACGAGGTGCCATGTTCTTCACTGTCGAGAAATTGCCATAGAGTTTTTACTTCATCAAGGGTTAAATAGCGTTCTCTGGGTTTTTCTACGCCGCCTATGTCTCTGGCTCGTATGGTCATGGCAGGATTTAGCAGCATTTCGCCTCGGCTTACTGCATAGTTGAATGCTTGCTTTAATGTACTTAGTACTTTGTTCGCATGAACGGGTGAGCCACGTCCTACAATTTTATCGAGAGCTTGGGTGATTTCTCTTGTTTTTAAGTGTTCCAATTTCTTATTACCCAAGAGGGGAATGATATCTACTTTGATGTGTTGCCAAATTTGCAGCGGTTGGGCGCGGTGTTTTTCAATGTAGTTGGTGTACCAGTGGAGTATCAGATTTTTTACGGTACTTTGGTCTTTCTGTTTTTGTTCTGCGATCTGCTCTTTGGGATTTACTTCGCCATGACGAATATCGCTTAAATCGATAAAACGTTTCTTGGCTTCCGATAAACTCATAGCAGGGTAGTGGCCTATAGTAATGAAATGCCTTTGGCCGTTGATTTTATAACGGTATAGAAATGTTTTTAGTCCTTTGGGGGTGACTCGAATACCAAAACCCCCATCTCTGAATTCTTCATAGCGAGAAGATCTTGGTTTTAGCGATCGAATATAGGCGTCTGTAAATTGTCTTTCCATCATTGCACCACTTAAAAATTAGGTGTACTTCTAGGTGTGCTTTCGTGAGATCTCACATGAAATCGTTTGATATTTTTTGAAGTATAGCACATGGTGAAAATATATAAAATACAATGAGTTAGTGTTACTATTTGATATCAAATGATACCGTTTGAAAACGGTCTTTTTAAGAATGGGGTGCTAGTGGTCGAAGGTTCAAATCCTTCCGTCCCGACCAGTCAAATCAAAGTTTCTAATCCCTCATAAAAGTTTGGTGCTACTCGGTTACCGATACAAATGATACTATCAGTCAGTGAAAACTAATGACTATTAATAACAAAAGTACAAATGTTATCTGATCCTATTATATGTGGAAAATACATACATTATAAAAATGAAAAATTATATGAAGTCATTGGCCAAGCGCGTCATAGTGAAACAGATGAAGAGATGATAGTGTATAGGGCTCTATATCGTTGTGATCAATTTGGGGATAACCAGCTTTGGGTTCGCCCTATGAAAATGTTTTTTGAAAATGTCATTCATCATGGAAAAACAGTTCCTCGATTTAAACGAATAGAATAGCGAGTAGCCTAGTCGACACATCAGTGGCAGCCTGGTTTATCTACTGCTTCAACAAACATAGCTGCATGTCTAATGTTAACTTTTTGGTCAAAGCCACACAGTCTCTCTTAGTTTGAGTCATTAATCACCGGGAAATTTAGAAGAGAAGCAACACGTTTTATAAATGTTATGACTCAACTTTGAATTTCTAATTTGCTAAAATGTTTTTGGTGATCGAGCAAAGCCGGTTGGGTCGTTTGATCCAACAAACTCTTACTTACGAGCAAATAAAAAATGATCCCAGCTACAGTAAACGTTGTTGCGTATGATCCAAATTGGCCTAATGTATTTAACAAAGAAGCGATTCGTCTTCAAAATATTTTAGGTAATTTTCTTCAGGAAATTTATCATATTGGTAGCACAAGTATTCCAGGTATGTCGGCCAAGCCTGTTATAGACATTATGTTGTCGGTTGATAATGTCGATGATATTGATTTAATCGAAGAAAAATTAATTCAATTGAATTACGCACCAATCAGGCGTCAAATTATTCCTCATGTCAGCTTTTTTACAAAGCGACAGGAATCAACGGTAAGTTTTCACCTGCATTTACATGAAAGAGGAAGTCCTCAAATTAAACGTCATGTAAATTTTAGAGATTATGTGATTCAACATCCTAATGTCGCCTATGAGTATGCTGAGCTTAAGAAGCAGCTAGCGAAGGAATTTCCACATGATATTTCTTCCTATGTTTCAGGTAAAGACAGTTTAGTTCAAGCGATTGACAATAAAGCCAAGCAGTGGGATGGACGGAAAAGGAATTTTTTGCTGCCCAATACCGGTTGCGCCTCAAAAGACTGGTCAGATGAAAAACTGGCAAAGGCAATAGAGGCTAATTTAAATGTGCATATGACGCATTTTGCGCAATATTTAACTCAGGTGGAATTAATAAGAGTACCTGGTTTTACAATAGTTAACTCTGGTCTATCAGATGATACTTTTAATTATGTCATTGATGCTGATTTTTCATCAGAGAATGCTGATAGAAAAATCATTGAGGTTACTGATTATTTCATGAAAAAGAATACTCCTTTCTCATGGTGGATTTGTCCGCAGGATAAACCAGAAAATTTGTCAGTTCACTTGGAAGAGCATGGGTACAAAAATACCGAAAATAATTGTGCTATGTTTTTTGATTTAGATACCTGGGATGGTCAAATTGTATCTATCCCTTCGTTAGAAATTGTTCGTGCGACAGATGAGAAAACCCTACATGATTTTGCACTTGTTCTTGCTAATGATGAAAAGGCATTTAAAACCTATTTTTCATGGATTGCATCGATTTTAACGGATGATGACCCCATTGAATATTATGTCGGCTATATCAATGGAAAGCCTGTAGTACGCGGCTTGTCTTGCTATTTTGCGCAAGCAGCGGGCCTTCATTGGTTATCAACAACTCCCGAGGAGAGAAAGAAAGGCTATGGCACTGCAATGCAACAATATCGATTAAAACGAGCCAAAGAACTTGGCTACCATATCGCGGTGTTACAAGCATCAGAGGGGGGCTATTCTTTATACAAGCAATTAGGGTATAAAGAATGCGGTAGTTTTCGTGAGTACAAAAAAACAAAATAGCAAGTAGGGTCGGGTCATTGAACCAACACACTATATTTCTTATTACTATTTAATTTCCAAGGTGCTTGAACTGGGGTGTCAATTTATACTAAAGGAAAAAGGGTATTTCTATATAACTTTGAAAAAAGGTACGGGAAGTTCTAGAACAAGGTTTACGCTATGAAGGTACTATTAAAAAAATCATAGTTATCAAACCTTGGACTTCATCCCACTGTAGTAATTTTGCACTAAAAGTTTTTCAATACACCTTGGTAAAAGGGCGCGCTACTAACCGAGATATCACCCGAAAATGGGTAGTCGAAACTTAGCGCTAAAGTTAAATTAAACCCAATCACGAGGGCCAAACAAATATTAGCCAGGATACGTATTGCTCCACCTTCATGCGCTTTTAAAAGACTCGATAAAAAGACGATAACGATGGCGCCTAAAATTAATGCAGTTCGCAGCTCATTATTGAGTATGCTATGAACAGTAATTAAACGATCGCGACGCTCTTTTAAAAAGGAATCCATGTGGTTTAATATTTGTCGATAATATAATCCTTGCTTTGCTGTTTGAGGCGTATAATTTTGAAACGTTTTTAACATCGCATATACAGCCTTCCATGTTTTATCGCTCTCCTTTCCCAGACGCATTTGCTGCCATTCATCAGTTTGTATTGCGTGTAAATATTCTTTAAGACTGTTCTCCATTGGCGCTCTATCCTTAGGAGGAATAACAGCAAGATAGCGCACGACTACACTTATGTCATCAGCTTCTTGATAGACATTTTTTTGTACGTACAGATAATGATTCCACAGGGTAATAATTACAAAACCCAAGAAAACGCCATATCCACTTCCCATGATATTGAGAATACTATCTGTACTACGAGAATATTCATTATCGACAGATTCTTTAGGTATTAAATAGTATGCAATATAGGTGGCTAAGGCTGAAAATGAAAGCAATAAAACGAGGATAATTAGAAAAAGTTGCCATACGCTTAATACATTAATTATATCACGAAACATAAACTGCCTCCAAGGTATTCTCGGGTTGTTATCATGCAACATGATTTATAACTAAATAATAATACTATAGTTAATTATCTGCCGTGACGAGTATTCTTGATACAAAGGGTAATTACTACCGCTTTTTATTGGCCTGCCCGATAGCTTCAAGATAAAACAAGGGTTTGGGGTATCCTGCATATTCAATTGTCGTAGCCATTCCCCCCATGAAATGATAAAGATTATGACAATGGTTTAGCCAAATACCGGGATTATTGGCATCAAATTGAATTTTAACCGTGCTGTTAGGTTGTACTAATACCGTGTCACGCAGAGCGCCATTTGAAAGTTTTGTCCCATCCACCTCAGTGACTTGAAAGACATGCCCATGAAGATGCATAGGGTGGGACATGGTATTTTTATTGGTGAAGATCATTTCTACTCGTTGCCCTTTTGTAATTCCAAGAGGAATGATATCAGGCCAAGCTTCACCGTTCAGAGTCCAGCGATAACCCTCCATTGTTCCCTCTAATGTATAGTTTAAACTGACATCTGGTTTTTTCTTGGCTAAAGGATTCAATGTGTGGAGTTGTTTTTCCAATTCATAGTAGGAAACACGGCCCAAGGGTTGTGAGGCTTCGGGATTAAATTTGGGAATCGGTAAATTGGCTGTAGCAATAACAAGCCCTGTTTGTTGAACAGTACCTTCGACTTGAGCCAGTATGGGAAAAACACCCCCGCCTTTTGGGATATTAACTAGAATATCAAGTCGGTTGCCAATACCAATAGGGAATTGGCTGCCAGAAATGGGTTTTATCTGTTCCCCATCCACAGCGATTAAACTGCCTTTTAATTTCCCTAAGTTAATTTCAAAATTGGTAGACGCTGACGCATTAATAATGCGAAGTCTTACGGTTTGGCCGGCGGTGACAGGTTTAATTTTTGGATTATCAAGTGTTGCTTTATTCGTAAGAAATGCATCGTATTTAATGTCATCATAATCCGTATCCATTTTCATGCTATCGGATTTGCCCATTTGCATGGGTGCCATAGGTTTATTACGTAACTCTTGAAACAACTTATACGGCTCTTGATAGGTAAAATCCTGCAGAAACATAATAATTTCTTCGCTGTTATCCTTTTTTTTATCGGGTTCATGAATGATAAAAGGTGCTGATAATTGCTGCTGTTCTTGAAAACCCTCGTGTGAATGCATCCAATAAGTCCCTGATTGCACGAGTTTGTATTGATAGGGACGACTTTCTCCTGGCTTAATTGGTGTTTGAGTAACCTCGGGAACACCATCCTGATCATTGGGAACTATAAGACCATGCCAATGAATAGTAATAGGCTCTTTGGTTTTATTCACAACCATGACGTTAAAAAGTTCGCCCTTGGTTCCAAAATAGCCCTCTTGAGTTATTGAACCATCAGGGTATTTGAATAAAAGTTCAAAAGCTTTGGCAGCTTTGCTTTGCCCATTAAGTTGAAATGCTTTGTCCGAGACTTCAATAATAGTTTTGTCTGCTTCAGCTGATGAGGCTTTTTCGGCGATAGCAAAATGTGGAGTTATGGCCAGGGTGAGAATAGAAATAAAAGCCATCAGCAAATAGTGTCTAGTCAATTTCTCCCATGATTCCATATAAGAGAGCCTTAATTTGGGGCTTAATTATTCTAAAAATAGTATAATATGGCACAAAATGACAAATTTATAATCAATTAATAGAAGCACGATTAAAGCGATAGATTTTATTTTTTAGGGGATTTCTCTGAGTGACGTATCCTCATCATCAGCTGTGTTTGCTCCTTTCTCCTCGGTAACAATTGACGCTCGCTGGCTATTTGAACTTGTAGAGGAAAAAAAGCTATAAGGGCTGTACCCTTTAGATAACGTGTTTTGTGCATTTTGAATAAGATTATTCAGTTCTTTCTTTGTACTTGAGTTACCGTATAAACCAAAAATGAATCGTATGAACCAGAAAGTGCTTCGTAACTGGCTAATAAAGAGGAATTCTGGTTTACGGGCCATGTAGGAGGAGCCGTTGAGATCAATTTTAAAGAGAGCTAGTTCTTCGGGTTTAAGTTTATGAATATGGTTTTCTACTACCTGCAGCGTAATATTTTTCTTGGTTTTCAAGGTGAGCGAGTTATCGCTACCTATCGTCGTGATAAGGTCAGATAAATCAGAATAATTATTTACCTGCCATTGTAGATATTGAGAGTTGAATTGATAGGTATGAATATTTATATTCTTTTCCTTCAATAATTCTTCGACTTTAGGGGTCATCTTAGCCCCATTTTGCAGTAAATGCTTTATAACGCAAAAAGGGTCTTTGCTGGGATTCACCTGCTCTGAAAAAGGATCATAGTCAGTTGCATACGCAGCGGCGATATCAATAGGCAATTCTTTCGAGCCATTTTCTCTGCCCACATATCTTAAGTGGCTTTTTTCAAAACGATAATCGCCTAACCGAATTGCGGCATGAAGCGGGGTATCTGTAGAAAAGGGTTGTTGTTGAGCTATATGTTTATAGTGATCGGTTTGTACCTCTAAATCCCTAAGAATTTTATTCTTTACCTCTTCTGCTATCCCAGTGATTTCATTAAGGTGATTCCCTAATTCTTGCATGCAATCGAAAAGGTCTTTTTCACCATCCTCACTCGTTAAATATTGATTAAAATGAGAGGTTGAGAACAAAACAGCTCGTAATTTGGAAACACGTTCCTGCATAGCCTGACTAATCAGATTAATCTCAGAGAGGTCTTGATAATTGGATGATTCTAAATGCATCAAAATCGCATGCCGAACTAACTCATCAGGTATCAGTATACTTTTTAGGAGATGCTTCCATTTATAACGATTAAATTCATCATCGGCTTGCAGCCGTTTAAATGCGTCCCGATCGGCAGAGTTTGAGTAAATTTTGTCATCCCCGATCTTAACAACGAAGCGTCTGCGGGTTGGCCAATAGTAATTTGAGCTGTCTCTAAGATCTGGAAAGTGAAGTAAATCATGCCTGGTAATATTAAAATGATCTTGACGATTGCTTAAATTCTGAAATCTTGAGTCGTAAAAAGAAGTTATACTATCTGTGAGCAATAAGTCATGATCTATCTTAAAGAAGGTAACATGAGGTTTGCCGTCTTTTTCAGTAACATAATACCCTATATTACCTTTATGTAAATCATCTTCTTCCAGAAAATAAGAGCATGTTAGAACACTTGCCAGTGATTCCATGTCAATGGAAAGCCGCTCTTCATCTCTTTCTTTCATTAAATGAGCGAAAAAACCGCCTGGCATCTGGTTTAGAAATCCGAATGAAATGTCGGTTGAGAGTTGAGTAGGACTCGTTAGATCCGTTGCATAGGATGCATCTCTAATCTTATAGAATTTTGTACTTCCAATCTTTTCTCGTTTCGCTATCGACATGGCCATGTTATCTACAGCAGTGCCCACGATTTGGCGAGAGCCATTGATGACAATGTGCTGAGGAGGTGTTAGATGAGGCGCCATAAGAAGACGAGCGAGTTCACTAAAAACAGTTTCTCGAACGGAAGCGATAGGTTTACCGCCCTTGTTTTCCTTATAAACAATAGGTACTTTTTTTTGATTTTGCTCATACTCAACAAATTGTACGGTATGGGCAGATTTTCTAGTAACCTGGCTGCCGTCTAATAAGCCTACAATCTGTTCGTAATTATAGAACTGAACCATTATTTATAAAATTAAACATATGTATGCTTTATATTTAAGCATTTTATTCTTAATTTATTCTTAAGAAAGTGCATTAAATGCGAAAAAAATTTACTTTTTAACCATATTAAGCATCTTTGATGCGAAATTGTGGCAGGAAAGCATTAGGAGTTATGCGAAAATCGTCTCTAAGCTAAAGATTGAACAACGTAATTGCTGTAAACGTTAAATAATGATAAGAAACCTGATTTTATATCTCGAGCCAGCATTTTTTTGGATGCCTCGGTCAAACCAAGGCACCTGGGGTGGTTAACTGTCAATAAAAATAACTCGTATATTCTGACTTATTAATTCGATTAGGTTTACATTATCGAAATCAATATATTTTCTCAGATACTTTCTACGTGCCTTGGCTTGTGCGAGGCATCCAGTTGGAGCACTGACCTTGGTATATATAATTTGGGATGATATCGACCCTTAATCATTTAAAGATGCTATATCAATTACAAAGCGGTAACGCACATCACTTTTTAATACGCGTTCGTAAGCGTCATTAACTTTTTGTATTGGGATTAATTCAATGTCTGAGGTGATATTGTGCTTACCGCAGAAATTTAGCATCTCTTGAGTTTCAGGAATACCACCAATTAACGAACCTGCCAGACTTCGGCGAGCAAAAATTAGAGGTACGGCATTAACTGGGACATTGTCATCTGGTACACCAACTACAACCATAGTTCCGTCATGTTTGAGTAAAGCTAAATATTGATTCCAATCAATACCTGCGGATACAGTACAAACGATCAGATCAAAAGTATTTGCTAATTTTTTAAATGTGGCGGAATCAGATGTTGCATAAAAATGATCAGCGCCAAGTCGCTTACTATCCTCTTGTTTCTTGGTAGAATGGCTAAGAACGGTGACGTCTGCTCCCATTGCATGGGCAATTTTTACACCCATATGACCTAAACCACCTAAACCAACAATCGCCACTTTTTTACCCGGACCTGCGTTCCAGTGGTGAAGTGGAGAGTACAGAGTAATTCCGGCACATAAAAGTGGAGCAGAGGCATCAAGGGGTAAATTGTCAGGGATATGCAGCACAAAATCTTTATTAACAACAATTTGTGTAGAATAACCACCTTGGGTTAGACGAGTGCCATCACGTTCCATGCCATTATATGTAGCAGTGAATCCTTCTACACAAAACTGTTCCAGTCCCTCCTGACAACTATCACACTGACGACAAGAATCCACCATGCAGCCGACACCCACATGATCACCGGCTTTAAAATTGCTAACGTTATTGCCAACACGATTTACAACACCAGTAATTTCATGGCCAGGTACCATTGGAAAAAGAGCACCACCCCATTCATCACGAGCCTGATGAATATCAGAATGGCAAATACCGCAGTAGTGAATATCAATTAATATATCATCGTCGCCAACATTTCGTCGGTCAAACGAATAGGGTTGTAAGGGAGCCTTGGCTGCCGATGCCGCGTAGCCTTTTACCGGAATCATGCGATTGTCCTTATCTTGGGATTTTTGAATTAACAATATTAGGCTTTACGCTTACGTTTTGCAAAGATAAGGCAACAGAAATGGTTATTATTGCTGATAAGTAGTAAAGTACAGCTTTTTGATAAGTTAATTATGGCAAAACTTTATTTTTATTTTGCTGCAATGAATGCAGGGAAAAGTACGGTATTGTTGCAAGCAAGTTACAACTATCGTGAGCGTGGCATGCAGACTATATTGTATACTCCTGCTATTGATACACGTTATGAACAAGGACTTATCCGCTCTCGCATTGGCCTATCAGAACAAGCCTCTGTCTTTAAACCTGGCGATAATTTATTTGAAGCCGTAAGCAAGCAGCAAAAAGAGAAGGCTTATGCTTGTGTTTTGCTAGATGAAGCGCAATTTTTGACCCGTGAGCAAGTGTACCAGCTTACAGAGATTACCGATCGTTTAAAAATTCCGGTGCTAACTTATGGTTTGCGTACTGACTTTCGAGGCGAATTATTTGAAGGAAGCCAATATTTATTAGCATGGGCTGATGAGCTTATAGAACTCAAAACAATTTGCCATTGCGGTCGTAAAGCAACGATGAATTTACGGATTGACGAAGCCGGCCAGGTCATTTCGGAAGGACATCAGGTTTTAATCGGCGGAAACGAAGCCTATGCTGCAACTTGCAGGCTCCACTTCAAGCAGCAGCAGGTAAAATAATTTTTTTGATGAATTGTGCAATAAAGGTACCAATTCGGTACGATTTTTGCTATAATTTGCCGCAATTTTGCGGGGCTGTGCTTAAGGAGTGACGTTGTCTGATTCTATTGCTGTGGATTCCGAGGTAGTTATACTTCGCAGTAGCATGATGGCATGGTTGGTATGTCTATCAGCAGGGTTATTTTTCTTTTACGAATTTTTTCAGTTGAATATCTTTGATGTGATTAATCAGCCTTTGCGAGATGATTTTCACTTGGACGCTGCCCAACTGAGCTGGATGTCGAGTACCTACCTCTGGGCCGATATTTTATTTCTCCTTCCTGCCGGTATTATTCTCGATCGTTTTTCAACGCGCAAAGTCATCTTAACTGCAATGTTAGTATGCGTGATTGGTACGGTCGGTTTTTCTGTGACAAATTCGTTCGCTTTAGCTTGCTTCTTTCATTTCCTTTCAGGAATTGGCAATGCGTTTTGTTTTCTCTCTTGCGTTGTTTTAGTGGCTCAATGGTTTCCTCCTCAACGCCAGGCATTAGTGATAGGTTCTCTAGTGACA
This sequence comes from Legionella hackeliae, assembly GCF_000953655.1. Lineage (NCBI taxonomy): Bacteria > Pseudomonadati > Pseudomonadota > Gammaproteobacteria > Legionellales > Legionellaceae > Legionella > Legionella hackeliae. The sequence continues at coordinate 2,973,967 of NZ_LN681225.1, read as the reverse complement.
ATGGCATTTTTAGGGGGAATGATGGCGCATACTCCTTTTGCTCATTTAAATGAATATTATGGTTGGCGTCGTTCATTATTCATTGATGGAGTCATTGGCGCGATATTATTGCTGTGGATTTATTTCATTGTCCAGGATACACCAAATCGTTTTGATAGCCGCAAAAATGAAGAGCAGACCCCTATAATCCCAAGTTTTATGCAAGCTCTAGGTAACCGTCAAAATTGGCTGGCCGGCCTTTATACTTGTTTCCTTAATCTACCGATTATGGTGCTTTGTGCCTTATGGGGTGCCAGTTATTTGCAAACAGTGCATCATTTGCCCGATATGGCTGCAAGTAATGTGATTAGTCTTATATTTATCGGAAGTATTGTTGGTTGTCCTCTTGTTGGTTGGCTCTCCGATCGTCAGGGGCGTCGCAAGCCTTTAATGATTATAGGGGCGATAGCAACCTTACTCACCGTAATTCCTTTATTCATGGATATTTCTTTATCCCAAACTGCACTGAGCGTTCTATTTTTTGGGTTAGGGTTATTCACAAGTACACAGGTGATTAGCTATCCGCTTATTGCAGAAAGCAATTCGTTAGAGCATACAGGAGCCGCAACCGGGATTGCCTCTGTTCTTATCATGGGCGGCGGTGGTGTGGGTCAAGTATTATTTGGTTTACTCATGCAAGATCATGCAGGAGCGTCCACCCAAAATTATGCTGCGGCTGATTTTCAATATGCAATGTGGATGTTTCCTCTTACAGCAATAGTTGCCTTATTGGCGGTACTTTTAACCCGCGAAACTTACTGCAAACGCTAGGATTTAGGAGTTATATATGCAGATGGTTGAAGAATACAAAGAAGACCGACTATCCTCTTCATTACTACCTTGGTTAGTATGTTTTAGTGCATCTCTATTCTTCTTTTATGAGTTTATTCAAGGCAATATGTTTGCATCAATTGCCGATAACATCATGCATGATTTTCATGTCCAAGCTGATAAAATGGCCTATTTATCAAGCATTTATTATTTGTCGAATGTAATTTTTCTCTTTGTGGCAGGTTTTGTGCTCGATCGTTTCTCAACCAAAAAAACAATTTTATTTGCTATGTTTCTGTGTGTGATGAGTACGTTTATCCTCGCTCATGCTCAGTCTTTTTACCTGGCTTTATTTTGCCGGTTTGTTACAGGTATTGGCAGTGCCTTTTGCTTTCTAGGGCCGATTCGCCTTGCTTCACGCTGGTTTCCACCGCAGAGAATGGCGATGGTGACCGGGGCGATAGTCACGATGGCGATGACTGGGGGTATGTTGGCGCAGTATCCATTAACAAGGCTAGTTTCACAAATTGGTTGGCGTGATGCATTAATGCAGGTAGGTTGGCTTGGTACCGCAATGCTAATTTTTATGTCTTTTGGGATTATTGATAAAGCAAAAGTTGCTGGTCATAAACTTAGTCAAAAAATTTCAATTATCGCTGCAGCCAAGAAAGCTTATTTGAATCCTCAAACGCTTCGAGCGGCGTTGTATACCAGTTTAATGAATATGGCCATTGCTGTTTTTGGAGCAATGATGGGCTCCCTTTATCTGGTTCAACGATTGGGTATTGCTAAACAGGATGCTTCTGTAGTGAATACGATGCTGTTCCTTGGAGCAATCATTGGGGGGCCTGTAATAGGGTGGTGCTCTGACAAATTAGGTTTACGTGTGTTGCCCATGAAAATTGGTGGCATTGCTTCGCTAATTACTCTATTGGCTGTTTTGTATGCTCCTGTTTCATTGCCAATAATGAATGTATTATTTTTTCTATTAGGTTTCTTTACTGCATCACAAGTGATTAGTTATGCCTTGGTGGCTGAAAGTAGTTCGCCTTTAATGACAGCTACTGCAGTGAGCGTGGTGTCTATTTTGACTCAAGGCGGTTATATCATTTACCAAAACCTGTATAGCATTTTGTTAATGGGACATGGAGAAATGCAAATGGTCAATGATGTTCCTGTTTATTCCTTGGGTGATTATCAATTTGCTGCTGCCATTTTACCTTTAGGATTAATTCTGGCTTTATTAGTTTTGCTAGGCTTAAAAGAAACACATTGCCGACATATTGAGGAATAAGAATGCCAGGACGTGCTTGCATTTTATTAATGGATTCTTTGGGTATTGGGGCAAGCCTTGATGCACATCGATATGGGGATGAAGCAGCCAATACTTTTGGCCATATTCATCTTGCCTGTAGTGAAAATCGTGCCAATAAAGCAGGATTGCGCAGTGGTGCCTTGCATATTCCCCATTTAACGAAAGTAGGGTTATACCATGCAGCAATCGCCAGCTCCGGTATGCCATTAATAGATCTATCAACTCTCGCTGAACCAACTGGATATTATGGCTATGCCGTTGAACAGAGTTTAGGGAAAGATACGCCAAGTGGTCATTGGGAGTTAGCGGGAGTTCCTGTACTTTTCGATTGGGGATATTTTCCCTATGAAGAACCTTGTTTTCCCAAAAAACTCATCGACGAACTGATTAAAAAAGCGGATTTACCTGGTGTTCTGGGAGAGAAGCATGCTTCTGGAACAACGATCATTGAAGAGTTAGGTGAAGAACATATTAAAACAGGCAAGCCTATTGTTTATACCTCGGCGGATAGTGTATTCCAAATCGCAGCTCATGAGACACACTTTGGCCTACAACGTTTATATGATATTTGCGAAATAGCGCGTGAACTTGTTGACGACTATCAAATTGGGCGTGTTATTGCCAGACCTTTTATAGGTTCGCCAGGTTCATTTACTCGCACTGGCAATCGGCATGACTATGCCACCCTACCTCCTGCCCCTACTTTATTGGATGAGTTGAAAAATGCAGGTAGAGAAGTCATTGCCATCGGAAAAACAGCAGATATTTTTGCTCATCAAGGTATTACACAAACAATCAAGGCAGATGGTAATATGGCATTATTTGATGCCACGTTGGTGGCGTTGAAAACAGCACCTGCAGGGAGTTTAATTTTTACCAATTTTGTTGATTTTGATTCGTCCTATGGTCATCGTCGCGATATAGCAGGCTATGCTGATGCTCTTGAGCAGTTTGATGCTCGTCTGCCGGAGCTACTTCAACTACTGAACGCTGATGATGTGGTGATTATTGCTGCTGATCATGGTTGTGATCCTACCCAGCCTGGTTCTGATCACACTCGTGAGCATATTCCCGTTTTAATGTTTGGTCCGTCTTGTCCCAGTCAATTTATTGGTCGGCGAGAAACCTTTGCTGATGTTGGACAAACCTTGGCAGAGCATTTAGCTATTCAACCTATACTTCATGGTGTATCTTTTATTAATAGTAAGGAAGAGTGATTTGGTAATCACTGATAATCGCTTCACTTATTGGATATCTATGGGAAATTCATGATTTATCCGGCCCCTTTCGTTACTTATTGCGCCGCAGTCGAACTTAAATTGACCTCACTGCGTAAAAGTGTTTTATTCATATTGTGGGAAAGCCAAAAGCCCCTAAAAGCTTATGAAATACTGGATAAATTAATATTGACTAAACAAAATGCAACCCCGCCTTCAGTATATCGTGCGCTGGATTATTTTACTGAATACGGTGTTGTTCATAAAATTGAGTCCATTCAATCTTATACACTTTGTCATGAGCCTGAAAAGCATTTGCCTTCTGAGATTTTAATGGTTTGCAATAATTGTTACCAAGTACAAGAAGTTTACAACAATGCTATTCATGCGTTGGCGAAACAATTAGCCAACGACAATCATTTTCATCTTGGACAAAGCACTATTGAATTCAAAGGATTTTGTGATAAATGCTGTATAGTATTGAAACAAGGCGCTCACAAAGAAGAATAAAATTTTCCTTTTTATCTATTGATTTTCACAATCTAATCCCCATTTACAGCAAATTCTATCTTTAACTAAGGATATTTTATTTTGGAACAATATCGCGGCACAACGATCCTCTCTGTAAGACGAGGCAATAAAGTTGTCATCGGCGGAGACGGACAGGTCACCATGGGTAATACGGTGATGAAAGGGAATGCTCGTAAGGTTAGGCGGTTGTATAAAGATAAGGTAATTGCAGGTTTTGCTGGTGGTACTGCCGATGCGTTTACTCTTTTTGAGCGTTTTGAACGCAAACTGGAAATGCATCAGGGACATCTAGTAAGAGCCGCAGTTGAACTCGCAAAAGATTGGCGAACCGATAAAATTTTACGCCGTCTAGAGGCTCTATTAGCAGTAGCTGACAGCACAGCTTCCTTAATAATTACCGGTAATGGGGATGTCATTGAGCCTGAAGAGGGTTTAATTGCCATTGGTTCTGGTGGCCCTTTTGCCCAATCTGCGGCTCGAGCCTTATTAGAAAATACAAAATTATCAGCGGTTGAGATTGTTCGCAAAAGTTTAATGATTGCAGGCGACATTTGCATTTACACCAACCACAATTTAACAATTGAAGAATTGGATAGTAACGGTGAATAATACAGTAATGATGACTCCTCGTGAGATAGTACAAGAATTAGATAAGCACATTATCGGTCAAGATGAAGCAAAAAGGGCAGTTGCCATTGCGCTTCGTAATCGCTGGCGTCGCATGCAAATCAAAGATGTTGCATTGCGTAATGAAATCATGCCTAAAAATATTTTAATGATCGGTCCAACTGGTGTAGGTAAAACAGAAATTGCCAGAAGATTGGCTAAATTAGCGAAAGCACCATTTCTTAAAGTTGAGGCAACTAAATTTACTGAAGTAGGCTATGTTGGGCGAGATGTGGATTCCATTTTACGGGATTTGATAGATATATCCGTAAAGCAAGAACGTGAATTAGCCATGAAAAAAGTCGAGCATTTGGCTGAGGATGCCGCCGAAGAACGTGTTCTTGATGTTTTATTACCTCCTCAAAGAATGGGTTTGACTCCAAGCGAAAAAGATTCCTCCACGCGTCAGATTTTTCGAAAACAATTGCGTGAAGGTGTTCTGGACAACAATGAAATCGAAATTGAATTATCTGCTGCACAAGTTGGTGTAGAAATTATGGCGCCACCTGGTATGGAAGAAATGACTAACCAGCTGCAATCCATGTTTCAACAAATTGGCACCGGCCGTACCAAGACACGTAAATTAACAGTTGCCAAGGCGATGAAAATTTTACGTGAAGAAGAAGCATCTAAGCTTATTAACGAAGAGGATATCAAAACTCGTGCTATCGAAAATGTTGAGCAAAATGGCATTGTCTTTATCGATGAATTGGACAAGGTGGCCAAGCGTGCTGAGCAAGGTGGAGGCGGTGATATTTCACGTGAAGGGGTTCAGCGTGATCTCCTCCCTCTTGTTGAAGGAACAACAGTGTCCACTAAATACGGGATGATTCGTTCAGATCATATTCTGTTCATAGCTTCTGGTGCTTTCCACGTTGCCAAACCCTCTGATTTAATTGCAGAGTTGCAAGGTCGACTGCCAATCAGAGTTGAATTGTCGGCACTCAGTGTAGAAGATTTCGTGCGTATTTTAACAGAGCCTAGTGCTTCTTTAACGGAGCAATATGCCGCGTTAATGGAAACTGAGGGATTAGAGTTAACCTTTGATAAAACAGGGATTCGCCGTATTGCCGAAGTGGCTTGGAAAGTCAATGAGCGTACTGAAAATATAGGGGCTCGTCGCTTGTATACGGTTATGGAGCGTCTGCTTGAAGTGATTTCTTTTGAAGCGACGGACAGGCCAGGTGAAAAAGTTCATATCGATGCGGCTTATGTAGAGAAACATTTAGGTAAGCTTGTCGATGATGACGATTTGACGCGTTACATACTATAATTATTCGGGTTAACCCACCATTTTGCAGCAAAGGCATAGAATATCATTATACCTTTGCTGCATTTTCACATATTGCCTCGATTTATTGCTGTTTAAATAATTTTTCTTACTGAGCATAACTATAGCCAGAAAGGACTTTTTCTCTCGTTTGAAGAAAATATATTGTTCATAGTGTGTTAATTTAACGGTTTTTGTAAATATTTATCGCAAAACCGTTAAGAATTCAGATACAATAAGGCAATTTGACTAACACAAAGTGATATCATGATTGCTGTATTAGAGGCTTATCGAGCAGGATTGTTGCAGCGCCATCATTGGTTGAGCAATATTATTTCAGGCATTATTGTTGGTGTGGTTGCGCTTCCGCTTGCAATGGCTTTTGCCATTGCCTCTGGTGCAAAACCCGAACAAGGTCTATATACGGCTATAGTCGCTGGTTTTTTGGTATCTCTTCTTGGTGGTAGTCGTCTACAAATTGCCGGTCCAACTGGTGCTTTTATTGTTATTCTGTCAGGAATCACCGCCAAATATGGTATCGAAGGCTTGCAAATAGCGACAATTATGGCGGGAATAATTTTACTTTTTCTTGGCATTATTCGATTAGGCTCCGTCATTAAATTCATTCCTGATCCAGTCATCGTCGGCTTTACCGCAGGTATTGCTGTCATTATCTGGGTAGGACAATGGAAGGATTTTTTTGGTTTACCTGCTGTAACAGGGGAACATTTTCATGAGAAATTTTGGCATCTTTTACAGGTTTTCCCACAGCTCAGCTGGACAACAACCGCTCTGGCTATCTTGTCGTTAGTGTTAGTTAAATACTCTTTCAAATTACCGGGGTTAAAGCGCGTACCGGGACCTCTGGTAGCTTTAGCAGTGGCCACAAGCTTACAGACTCTATTTCATTTTCAGGGTGTTGCCACCATCGGTAGTACTTTCGGGGGAATTCCTCAAGGGTTGCCCAGTTTTCATTGGCCCGAGATTACATGGGCTCGATTAAATGAATTGATGGGGCCGGCTTTTGCCATTGCAATGCTCGGTGCTATTGAATCCTTGCTTTCAGCGGTTGTCGCTGATGGTATGGCTGGGACTAGACACAACTCTAATCAGGAATTAATTGGTCAGGGTATAGCAAATATTGCTGCTCCCTTATTTGGTGGATTTGCGGCAACGGGCGCTATTGCGCGAACTGCAACCAATATTCGTAATGGAGGAAATAGTCCATTAGCAGGTATTGTGCATGCGCTTACCTTAGTTGTCATTATTATTTTTCTTGCCCCTCTGGCGGTGAATGTTCCTTTAGCGGTATTAGCAGCAATCTTGTTTATCGTTGCATGGAACATGAGTGAAGCGCGGCATTTTGTAAAAATGCTTAAGCGTGCACCACGTGCTGATGTAGCAATTTTATTAATTACTTTCTTTTTAACAATTGGCGTTGACCTAGTCATCGCTGTTTATGTAGGTGTATTGCTGGCGATGATCCAATTTTTGCGCCGCATGGCATCGAGTGTAGAAGTGCAGGCTGTCAGTGCTCAGGAATTGCAACAGGAATGTCAGAGTTATGGGTTATCCGTTTTACCACAAGATATTTTGGTGTATGCCGTTGAAGGTCCTTTTTTCTTTGGTGTTGCCGAGAAGTTTGAATATGCGCTTGAAAATACGCACACAGAACCTAAATTTTTGATTATTCGTTTAGGTTGGGTTCCTTTTATGGATATCACCGGCTTGCAAACACTCGAGGAGGTAATTGCTAATCTGCAAAAACGTCAGGTTCATGTGATGTTGACTGGTGTTAACTCCTTAGTACAGACGAAGCTCAAAAAAGCAGGCATCATTGAGTTAATTGGAAAAGAAAATGTTCTCCAGGATTTTGAGCAGGCACTTAAAATTTGTTCTCAACAACTTAGCTCCTCGGAGTCGACGAAACTTGAGCCGAATCTGCAGGGTGCAGGTTAAAGAGTTCACTTAAGCTAAGTGAGAGTGTTTTTTGCAGTTCAATGTCTGTTTGACTTAAGACTTTTTGCCATGGCGCATGCGATGCTTCTCTTTCTAATTCGTCATGAGTTGGCAGGCGATACGATAAATGTTGGGTTAGCCAGTAAAGGCTAACCTCATTTAAGTTACGACTCAACATCAGTTCATCAGCTTCAGTATTATGAATTAAGCCTGAACTAATTAATTCGTTAATCATATCATCCACATTGACCGCAAAAGGTTGTGAGCTGGCAGAAATTAATGCTTCACGACTCAAACCATGACCATACTTTTGAGCAATCCAAAGTTGATGTAACCAAAGCAATGCATGAGAAAAACCATCAATCGGAATTCCAGGGCGCCTTTTATAATGTACTGAGAATGCATAACTAATTTCTGCGCCTAAAAGAGTAATAACCCAGACCCAATAAACCCAAATAAAAAAAATGGGAACTGTTGCGAAGGCTCCATAGAGTAGCTGATAAGTATCGTACTGGGTCAAATAGTAAGCAAAAGCCTGCTTGGCTGATTCAAACAAAATGGCCGCTATTATTCCACCCCAGAGTCCATGAGTAATTTTAACAGGACAATTTGGCACAACCACATAAAGAAAAGTAAATCCAACAAGTGAGAGAAAAAAAGGAATACTGTTTAGAAAAAAAACGGGTGCTTGATGCGTTTGAATAAAAGGGATCGATAACACATAAGAACTAGCCGCTAAACTTAAACCAAGTAGCACAGGGCCTAACGATAAGATGGCCCAATATAATAAAAAAGCAGCTACTCCACGTCTGGATGTATGGGTTTTCCAAATTTTATTCATGGCCTTTTCGATGGTAACCATGACTAGTAAGGCGGTTACAAATAAAAAGGCTACACCCCAAATGGATAGTTTTGATACTTGCGCTGAAAATTGTTGTAAATAATCCTGAATGATTTTTCCGGTTGCGGGCACAAAATTTTCAAATATAAAATTCTGAACAGGTCCTGATAAATTTTGAAATACTGGAAAAGATGACAAGAGTGCCAGTCCCACGCTCATGAGAGGAACTACTGCAAGAAGACTCGTAAATGCTAAGGCTGAAGCTCTATAGGTACAATCATCATTAATAAAATGTTCAATCACAAATAAAACAAAACGTTTTGCTTCATAGAATTTGGTGATAGCAAGAGTCTTCCAATCCCTGAAAAAATTAGCCATATCCTTGTCTCATTGTAATGCTTTCTTAATAAAGGTTTTTGTAAATATAGTGCATAAGCTGAGCCAAGATCGCCAGTGTTTGTTAGGTCGATGTGCTCTTACTTTTCATGCAATATTTAAGAATCTGCAGCAAAAGCTATTTCAACCACATTGTTGGCTCAAATATTGAAATGTTAAAATCTTCAGGTCTGGATTCAGCGTTTTGATTCCATGAAGGCAAGTCTTGTCCATAAAGCACTATATCTTTGATAATTCAAGCTGTCAGAGGCTTAAGCACCTTTATAAATACCTACTAATATTACAACTTAGAAATAGACTAAAAAGATAATTAGATAAATATGAATCTACCTTCCGGTTTCATATACAGGCCCTCATTTCTTAATGAAGGAGATGAATCTAAGTTGCTAAAAAAATCTATCAAGCGGGTATCCAACTTATTTCAAAGGAAATTCTGGAGATAGACCTTACACCACAAAGAGTTCAAATACAATTTTGTGACAATGAAACAGTTTATTTTGATTGTCTTTACTCAGCATTGGGGAGTATAAAAAATAGCAAACTAGCTATTGAGTTGAATGCAAAACAAAAAAAAGGATCTTTAGTAGTTGATAATCACCAACAAACTTCGGTAGAGGGTCTATATGCAGTAGGGGATATTGTTTCTTGGCTTAATCAGCTTTGTGTTGCTGAAAGTCAAGCTGCCATTGCTGCTACAGCGATTCATAATCGTTTCGAGGTGATTTCCTGAGCGAGTACTATAATTAATAAAGATAATAAGGAGATTACTATGGGTTATATTATTGGCTGGTTATTAGGCATTCCAATTAGTATTTTGATATTAATTTGGCTTATCTCTCATATTTAAAAGGAATTATTATGAATACTGAAAATTCTGGTTTGATTGAAGAGCATTGTCCACATCCTCGACCCCGTGTTTGTTGGTCTGCTATTTTTACCGGCGCCTTTATAGGCGTTGGCTTAGGTTTTTTACTCCATCTTTTTAGCATTGCAATAGGATTAAGCGCCTATAGTTCAACGAGTAACGGAGCTACCGTTATTGCTATTGGGGGGATTTTGGGACTACTCATTGGAGTTATTGTATCAATGGGTTTAGCAGGTTTTGTAGCAGGTTATTTGGGGCGATTTCATTATTGTCATTGCCATGGTGGAGTGATTTATGGATTTTTAACCTGGAGCATAGCTTTGCTACTCAGTGCAGTTTTTGTTATCCCTTTAACTCACTATATCTCAACTTACACAAGAAATTTAGCTCCAGCAATAGTCACCAATCAAGTCGCACAAACTTTAGATGAATCCACGGTAGCTAATGAAGCTACTCCCAGTGTTAAAAATAAACAAGCAACTACCACACAACCTATTCCTACAGAGAGTGAGAAGAATGTTTTGGCTTGGAGTGCTTGGGTTGTATTCATACTATTCTTTATTGGAGCACTGGCTAGCTGTATAGGTGCTTGTTTAGGAATGGGATGTAAACGCAACCATGAAATACATCATTCAGATATTGATGATACTGATGTTCATTGATTATAAGTAAATGAGGGGTAATCTACTTTACTCCTCATTTACCGGAAAGACATATAGCTCAAATAAAACAAGGAGGTTTATATGAGTATTTATACTTATTTAAAAAAGGACCACCACAAAGTTAAGAACTTATTTCTAGAATTGAAGAATTAGACTCCGCGCAAACTGAGAAAATAGACAAGTTATTTAATGAATTAAAGCAAGAAATAATTATTCAAAGTAAAGCTGAAGAAATAATATTTATAAACCCCTTGCGGACGAACCTGATACAAAAGATGAAATTCCTCATGCAAAAAAAAACACGCCGAAGTAGAACAAAGTGTTTCGGAGAAATATGTGAACAATTAGCTATTACTCGGGCGATTTTTTATAAATATTTACGTTCTCGTAACGTTATAATTTCTTTCGAAAAGCAAAGAAAAAGATGTCAGTCCTCTCTCTTTTTACATTTGTGAGATATAAATGGCTGAAGTTTGAAGTGTGTAAATTAAATAATTATGTAATACAAAATAGTGCTCTGAGCAAGCGTTGATTCAAACCATGCATTTGTCTCAAGATATTTAAGTGAGGTAGTGAAGGGATTCTTGCCTTCGCAGCTCTTCCTCAAAATTTAACTCATCTTGGAGTTTAGTATTTATAGGGATTAAAAATTGAACATGACCTTTTTACCAGGATCCCGGCCAGGGGGCAAGTAAACAAAAAGTGTCTTAGTTCATAAGGTGAGATAGAGCGTTTAATACCCGCGAGCTTAGTATATATGATCAGAATTTTTCTAATCCAGCGATAAGTATAGTGACGACGAAATCCGGATTCAAATCCCTTAGCGCAGTCTGTTTGACTTGAAGGAAGCCAATATAACAAGTATAATGATCAAATCTAGGTCTTAAAGTTTTATTATGAAACAGAATATTCAAGAATTGATTGCTGATTTAGTATCAGGAACAGAAGTTAATACTTCGGATATAAGCAGTCAAGCGAAATCAGTATTAAGAACAATGCGCGATGAGTTTGAAAAGTTGAAGACTAGCAATGATGCTGATAAGCAGGCTAAGATGATTGCTTTGTTTATGGGGGGGGTTATTCTTGCTTTAAAGCAAGATGATTGGAAATACTATTACGACAGTAATTTTAAACTTTATCCCGAGTGGCTTACTAAATTAGTGTGTATAGAAGCTAGTAATATAACTATTCTGGAAAGAATCTATTCAATGGGACGACAAGTGCTGCAACATCTACCAGAGACCTTTAATAGTAGTTTCTTTACATCCAAGTATCGAGTCATAAACTCAGATAAAATGGCCGTGTTTTTTCCTCAATTAGAGACTAAGGCTTCTGCAATTAATATTCTAACTCAGTTTTGTATAAATCATTCCAATGATCTGGAATGCCCCGAAATTGAAATAGATGATTATCAGAACATTCATTTTGAAATCGCAACTCCAAAAAGTAAAATGGATGAACTACTGGATTTATATTTGAAAAAACGAGAAGGCATAACTAATTCTAAAGGTGAAACTAAGGAATACTTCTATCCATTTTTTGTTCTCGGACAAAAGAGCTTTACACAAAAGAGTAACGCTATTAAGGACTTAAAAAAAGCCTTAAATGGAGAAGATGTAGACTTAACTCAACATTTGTCTATTTATAGAAATGGTAATTTAGGTGATTCTCTCAGGGGCTTTATTAAAGCTTCTATTGCCGATGAAATAGTTGGCAAAGAAGTGACTACGATTAGCGAATTTATTGCAGCACTACAAAAAAAAGTTTCCACTTCGCCTAAGATATAACTCCAATGAGCTGTGATTTCTCACAGCACATGCATGATGCGTTTTTAACTCCTTTAATTCAAGGATTATACCGATTTCTAAGTTTAGAATATTCTTTTGGATTTGGTTAAAAAGGCATTAGATTGATAATATGACTGTCCTTAATTAAGTTATTTTCTCCATAAAAAGCAAACATCCTCTTTCCCCGAACAAAGTTATGAAATTAGATTCATTTTGACCTATCCCTCAGAACTAAGACCATGACATTGATGAGATTTCCGATAAACTACAATCAATGGAGATCTCAGAATGAAAAAACGTTATACAGAAGAACAAATTATCAAAGCAATCAAATCCCATGAAGCCGGTATAAAGGTAGAAGAGATTTGTCGAGATTATGGAATTTCGACAGGAACGTTTTACAATTGGCGAAGCAAGTATGCTGGTCTTGAAGTGAATGAAGCGAAGCGTCTTCGTGAGCTTGAGTCAGAGAATATTAATCTTAAAAAACTGTTGGCAGATAAGCTCCTGGAGTTAGAGGCAATGAAGGATGTGCTATCAAAAAAGTGGTGAAGCCAGCAGCAAGAAAGTCGATTATCCAGCACCTAATATCTTTCTTTAAGTTAAGTGAGCGAGTGGCTTGCAAGCTGGCAGGATTGAGCCGAACAGCGTTTCGTTATCAATGTAAACCACGTACGGATGAGCAAGTCAGAGCACGGCTCAAAGCTCTGGCCGCACAATATCCGGCCTATGGTTATTTACTTCTTCATGGATTACTTAAGGCAGAGGGTTTGGTTAAGAACAAGAAACATACTTACCGATTATACACTGAGGAGGGACTTCAGGTTCGAACAAAGAAAAGGAAAAAACTGATTCGTCCTCGCCAACCGATGGACGTTCCTTTTGCACCAAACCAACGCTGGTCGATGGACTTTGTATCTGATCAACTCAGTAATGGAAGGCGATTTCGGATATTGAACGTGGTAGATGATTATTCTCGTGAGTTGGTTGGCCAGTTGGTATCTACCTCAATCAGTGGTAAGCAAGTAGCCCGTTTTTTAGAGCAACTTATTGAGCAGCGAAATAAGCCTGCTAAAGTAATTTGTGATAATGGTACAGAATTTACTAGTAAAGCGATGTTTTTCTGGAGTAAAGAAACGAATATCACTTTAGGGTTTATTCAACCAGGCAAACCAACTCAAAATGCGTTTGTTGAGAGCTTAAATGGGAAATTCAGAAATGAATGTCTTAATCAGCACTGGTTTCGAACGATGGAGGAAGCACGATTTGAGATTGAACAGTGGCGTAAACACTACAATAATGTTCGACCTCACAGCTCTCTCAATTATATGTCGTCTGTTGAATACGCAAGGAAGGTAGCATAGGATAAGCAATCTCATTATAGAAGTGGTACTAATTTAGGGGATAGGTCAACCCCAATTTAAAATGGAGCCAATTTATTTTGTTTTAAAAACGCTTGGAAATCCTGTTCACGAGCAGACTCAATTATCTCTGCAGTTACTTTAATCGCTTCAATAGTAAGTTTTTCATTTCCAGTAACTAAGGTTTGAAAGGTGGTTATTTGTTTTAACAATTCTTTCGATAAGTGTCGCTCTTGAGTATTAGTTTCTAAATACTGTTTTAAACTTTTAAACCCTTCACTTCCTTCAAGGCTTTCCGAGAACTCTTTGAAACATTTATATGCCTCAGTATCTTTATACATCGCTGCACGTTGACGATAGCATAATCGTTTAAATTCTTCAGGCGTTTTATCTGTTGGAGTAAACATAAATGCCATTAAGGTTCCAAATTGAATTTGATTTGCTCGTTGATTTAAAACCTCATAGTCTTTTAGTAGTGCTTTTAATAACTCATATAAGTTAGAATCAGTAATATTACTTGTTTTATTGGTTAAATGCCCACTACGAATTAACACATCACGATTATGAGCATCGTCTTTTAATTTTATTGTATCGACGATATAAGATTGTGCAAGAGAACTTAAGGACTTTAATTTAGCATAAACACGAGTGATATTATCAAATTGAAGGTCTCTTAGTTTAGTGAGATTTTCAAAATGCAGGTTAAGTGACTCTTCTCGGGTTTTTTGTACAATTTCTTGCTGTTGTTCTGCAGATAAAGCTAAAGGAGTTTGCTTTAATAATTCGTCTTTTAATTTTTTTTCACTCTCAAAAAAAATTTGTTGCACTTCATTATTTACTTGGAATTGTAAAACCAAATTAATACACGATTGTTCGAGTTTATTAATCTCATCTGCTAACTCTTTCGCTGCGTTTAGATACTTTTCAAATTGGCTGGTCTGCTTTGAGAACATGATAAAACCTATTTTTCAATCATTTATTTTTTTAAGTGTAGCTTAATTCTCTATATTGCATATTATTTAAGTTATCAGCGTTTAATTGTATTATTTGATAAAATTATTTCTTCAAAGAGCGACTGAGACCGTTCAATATCGCTGAAGAGCTAGAGAGGGCTTAATGATTTTTGCTTAGAGTACCTTTTCCTTCCAATGATTGTGACGCCCCTTATATGCAGAGTAACTTTAGTTTTAAATCATGGACAGAACCACAAGGCTTAGACGGGTAGGATTACTCTGTAGCCATTTTTCAAGAAATTGCGCCTATTACAGAGCTGGATTTGATCAAAATAAACAATCAAAAGCCAAAGACCAGTTTTGGATAACATTACAGAGTAATTTTTTAGATATTTCTATAATGGAATGGCTGAAATTATTTGGCAATCATAACGATAAACACCACTGGAAAAAAATCATACATAATTCTGAATCATTTAAAAATGCTATGTTAAATCATTGCAATGTTACACCAGAGGAATTTGAAATGTATCATAAAGAGATGAAATCATACCGGGATCAATTTATAGCACATCTTGATTCTGAACTAACCATGCGAATACCTAACTTAACAAAGATATTATTATGAGATCATTTTTAATGAATTACATAATAAATCAAGAATAAATTTGCCAGAAAATTTAACAAAGTATTACGGATGAATGTTTTAAAGAATCACAAAAATACTTTAATAGCCTATTACCATGATTAGCAAGGAAAGCCTGATAGAGGCATTTATTTATGAAATATATATATATATCATTTTAAGTATTGTTTTTTTAACTTCTTGCTCAGAGCATAATAAGATTCTCTTAAATTGTGTTATGGATCGATCAAATAATGAAGTGGAAATACTATTTGAGATCTATTCAGGACGAGGGGAGAAAGCTTGTCTTATCACTTATTTTTATAATGGCAAAAGCGAAGATACTGAAAAAGCTCTTTTTACTGAGTATGAACTCTTTTACCAATGCGAGTTACCTGAAACAGCGAAGTCACACAAAAGAATTTACAAGATAAATAGGATAACAGGTCGATTAAGAAATGAGATTAGTAATGGTGCTGTGAATACTGGTTTATGTAAGAAGTCAGAAAGAAAATTCTAGCGCAAATAGTTTAATACAGTAACATTGAATTGAGCCTTCAATTTTAAAAACATTTACTCATGTTAATAATGAGCATTTGTAAGTAATCAAATAAAATAATTTCTCTAGTAATACTTTTATTGCCACTGTAAGCCATCTATTAGACCACGTCAGAATTTCTATTCCTTCATTAAGCATAGCATTAATTTATCGAACCATTCCTGATTTTCGCAAGACAGATTTAAAAAGTATGACTAAATGATTAAATGTGAGTATGCCCAAAAGTTTAAAGTGGTTTTAAATAATTAGAACAATAATCTCCCTGCGCTTGTAATAAATTGTGGTGCTAATTCAAATATACTCGAACATGTCATTAAATACATATTTTCTTGACAGCATATGTATTTAATGACATAATTTGCATATGAACTGGGAAATTATATTTCAAGAAGATTTTGATTCGGAATTCGATGAACTAAGTGAAATAGTTCAAAACGAGTGCTTAGCTCATTTAAAAGTTTTAGAAAAATTTGGTCCTGAATTAGGTCGTCCGCATGTAGATACTTTAAAGGGATCAAAATATACCAATATGAAAGAACTAAGATTTAATGCAGATAATGGTGTATGGCGATTAGCTTTTGCATTCGACCCTATGCGAAAGGGAATTCTGCTTATTTGTGGTGATAAGTCCGGAGGAAGTGAAAAACGATTCTATAAAGATTTAATCAGAAAAGCAGATCAAAGATTTGATAAGCATTTATCAAATTTAAAGAAATGAGGTGAATTATGGCTAGATCACTTAATGACAAAATGCGTTCTCTTCCTAAAGGGAGACAGGATACTATTCAGAAGCGAGCTGATCAATTAATTGCCGAGGAAATGACTCTACGCGATTTACGATTAGCTCTTGAGAAAACTCAAGAAGATCTGGGTGCTATTTTGCATATGAAACAAGATGGAATTTCGCGATTAGAAAAACGCTCTGATATGTTAATCTCAACATTAAGTAAATATATTTCAGCAATGGGTGGCTCCTTAAAACTAATGGCCGAATTCCCAGACAGAGCTCCCGTTGAAATTCATGGAATCGCTGACATTAAATCTCATTAATGAAAGTAGTTAATATTGTTCCGCTTCCTTAAGTCTGATTAATTCTAAACTCAGACTTAATGTTTGAATATATGCCGTGTAGACATCTCAATGACGTCGTTGAGATGTCTAAATATTGAACATAAATGATTTTTTACTAGTTAAGTACCCATATTTTTAAGTAATTCAAAATAATAAGGAGCAGTAGTTCCTCTATGGAAATCTTTGGGGTTATCTTTAATTCCTTTTTTCGTATATTTGTAATGAACCTCCTTTAAATAATCCGTAACTACTTTTTTTGACTCAGGCTCTAATAGATTTTTACCTGTTCCTTGATAACCTATTGATAATGGACCAAATAAATAACTATCCAAATCTGAATCATTAGCTTTACGTAACTCTTCTACGATAGATTTTATGTAAATACTTTGTAGTTCTTTTGATTTAAATACTAAAGAATATTTCAGCATAATAGATGGATAGTGATTTAACGTTAAGAGCCATTTATTAACAAGGTCAAGATTAGCGATAATTTCATCTGGAGAACTTGTATCAATGAATCCTCTAAGTGCATCATCTGTGGTGTGAGGGGTTAGTGATTTTGAGTTTAATAGTTCTGCAAAAAAAGTTTTTAGAAGGGGCTTATCATTTTCTATATAAACTTTGATATTTCTATGTCTTTGGTTATACAGCATTAAACCCTCAACTATTTTATCTTTTACCTCAGGACTTTGTGTTTCATTATACAATTTTAGTAATTTTCTGACTAAATCAGGCTCAGCATCTTCTGCAATAAGTCGATCAATCATAACTCCTCTTTTTGCTTCATTTAAATTTGAATCGTATGCAAATTGCATCTGCACCGTCGAAGGAGAGGTTACATAGTGCATCGGAGGGGAATCCATAATCATTTGAAACTCCTCATATGGCATTTCATTAAGTTCTTGAGCCGTCACATTTTCTAAATTTCGATTTTGCTGAAAATCAGGTGATTTTGCAGACTCTAAAAGTTATTGATTAAGTAATTTGGCCTACTGGAATTTCTTTAAGCACTTCTATTACTTGATCAGCATCTTTAAGCATCCCATCTTGTGACATCATACATGTTGTTGAAATACCAACATGACCCAGCCAGCCAAAACCAGGATAATGTAAATCCCTTTCCAAAATTTCTACTGGATAAATATGTTTTGGGTATGCTGATAAACTGTGTAGAGAGACCAAAAAGAGTTACTAACATAATATTATTTTTTTTTCATCATTCCATTACTTCTGGAAAAAAATAGGCAGGATAAAGAAAAAAATAATTTGTCCAGTTTAAATTAAAATAGATAAAAGAGCAGGGTATCGAGTGCCCATGAAATCCACGTTAAGTCGGGTTACTGTGTTATTCAAAATTAATAACGTTATGTAACTGGCCTAAAAGGAAAATAAAAAAAGAGAAATTAAAAAATGTTGCTAAGAAAAATCAGGTTTCCTTTTATTCGTTACTATATTTTTATTAAAAATATAACATTAAT
This sequence comes from Legionella hackeliae, assembly GCF_000953655.1. Classification (NCBI taxonomy): domain Bacteria; kingdom Pseudomonadati; phylum Pseudomonadota; class Gammaproteobacteria; order Legionellales; family Legionellaceae; genus Legionella; species Legionella hackeliae. The sequence goes on along the minus strand of NZ_LN681225.1, from coordinate 2,955,601 downwards.
TACCATTTTGGAATGGATGCGGTAAAGCGCTCTCCGGTAAGGTGTGAATTGCTCTATTCTATGATGGAGAATGAGTTGAAGCCGCCGGGGGATTTTCATAAAAATGCAGCGCTTTTTGTCGGTAATCATCAACTATTGTATGCAAGGTTTGACTGTAGACCGCAAGCTCTTGTTCATTAGTAGGAAGCACAATCTGCTGCATCAGCTCTTTAGCCTTGGTATAATAGATATTTTCACTAAATTCGTTGATATGAATGAGTATTTCGTTAGGTAAAACAGGATTAATAGTCCCACCGTTTAAGCTAAAAAAACGATACAATGGTAGAGTTTGAGGCAAGTTCTTTAAAGTTTTTAATTGTTCTCCTGAAGGGCCAGAATTTTTTGCGTCATTGCAAGATACAGAACCTTCGCCTGCAATGGCTGGGAAGCAATTGTGTAATACGCGTTCTTTGTTCGATATTTAGACTATTGATAAAAACACTATCTATGGAGCAATATTTAAACGCTTCGTATGCAATAGAACAAATACTTTCAGGAAGAACAATTTGTTGTAGTTTTTCACAACCAATAAAGGCCTCATCGGCAATTGTTATCAATCCTTGAGGGAAGGTAATCTGCCTCAGTGCCGTGCAATAATAAAAAGCATCGCTTTCAATCCTAGTCAATCCCGGGGGGGAAGGAATATAGAAATTAATTCCTCGCATTCATAAAAAGTCTTCTCTTCAATGCACTCTATTCCTTGTGCAATACGTACGTGCTTTAATCGTGTACACCCAGCAAATACCGCCCCTTCAAAGTAACATGTTTTATTCAAAAGTGTGACATGTTCCAAAGCTACACATCCTGCAAAAGCCTTGCTCTCAATCCGAGTTACATTAGATGGAATTCTAACTTTCTTTAAGCTAATGCAAGCAGAAAATGCACCTTCAAGGATATTCAACAAAGATTCGTGGAGAATTAGATATTCGAGATTACTGCATTCATTGAAAGCATTAGTATTTATATCTGTAACTCCCTCGGGGGATAGTAAGTGTTTTTAATCGGTCGCAAGCGTTAAATGCGAGGGAGTCAATGATAGTTATTCCTTGTGGAATACGAAGAGTGCCCTCTGAATTGATGTCCTCATCAGATATCCACATAACTGTTTCCCATCGATGCTTCAAAATAGATATAATCAGGCACACTAACCAAATATGATTAAATATTATACAGGTATAGTTTTAACAATGTGTATTGGTAGAATTACCCAATGGCATTTTTTAGTTAATTGGAGATAATAGCGTTGAAAATGGACGCGTCATCGAGTTTAAATCAACTTTGCACAGAATGATTCGATAAACTACTAGCACTTTATATATTTAGTGTAAAGACATTACATTTTGCTAGTTGTGCATTCTTCAATTGTGAATCGTTACCTTTTGCGTAATCAGGACAATGAGTTTCTTATCATGGGCTGCATCTGTATAATTTCGTGAAGTGTGGTTTTTCAACTTCACCAAAGGGGTATATATCGTCATAATTTGGCGGTATTGATCTCACACTAGTTAAAAACGGATGTAAGTAATTTGACGAGCGTGGCCGTTGAACCTGATTAAAAGGCGTTGTTTTCCCTATGAAGATAAGAAAATTAAGCTACTCAGAATTTGAAGCTGAAAAACAAAATGTATTGGCTGTATTGCTTGAATGGCAAAAAATGCAAGAAGAGCACACCTCAAAAAATCTATTTAAATCAACTAACTCCAATTTGCTATATCATTGGAAAGAGTCCGTTAAAGATATGATAGCTTATTTAAAAAAAGAGATTTCTAATGAGGGCGCTATTAGATTTAAAAAAAATGGATTCTGTTTCCTTATTGCCGAAGAGAATGATGAAATACAGGGTATGGCTTTAGGAGTTGGGTTATGCACTTATAAGTCGCAAGCAAATGAGTTTTTTGGCGCGAGTGGTTTGTATTTTGATATAAGCGATATGCTCATTTCGGCATCCTGCATGCTATCCCGATGTTATCCACAAGAGACTGAGCAAGCGCATAAAAGAGTGGGAAAAGAGTTGTTAAAAGCAATGGTTAATCACGTCAGCTCTATGGAGAAACCCTGCCGTGTCCTGGCAAGACCACATTTTAATAACGAGATCGCACAGCAGTTTTTTGCAAAATACCTTTTTCAGGAGAGTGGTGGATTTTTGGGGTATAGCTTCCACAAGCCATTGCTAAAATGGCAGAATTAAGCCTGATGGTTTCTGAAAGAAGAGATGCACAAAAACCCAGAAAATCAGTTTTCTGAAATTGAAAAACACTGCTTTAAACTCATAATCCAAATGAATGGTCTTTTAAAAAATATAGCGCAAAATCAACTTGATCAGGGCACCGATGAATTTAAAAAATGGGCTGATGCTTCAGTTGAGCGTTATTTTCAGTTAAGGAATGTTTATCCTGATGGACTATAAAAATTATAATTCTAGCTCCCTATTTCTTTGTTTATATTTTTTGGTATATCTTGAGGAAGACAAGCCATATTGATTACGCGCTATAGAACATGCTTGCAAACCTTAGATGTTTATACAATATGCCAGAGGGTTTTAAAACAAGCTTTGGTGTTTTTGCCTGAGAATAAGAAATTGAATTTACTCCACATAAACTGAAGTATTCTTTTTTAAAAAAGTCACCTATAAAACATGGAGTGCATTTTGCTCAGGAATTAAACGGCAATATTTCGATTAAGGAAATTTTTTGTTATGCCAAGCCTAGTCAGTCGGAGGCGACGATAGAAAGTCTTTTTGAGAATTAAGCAGTTTGTATAACAGAGAAGGTAAAATGAAATTTGCGTGTAATATAGATAAAACAGATCGAATAAACCGGACAATAATTGGGGCGGCACTTTGTATTGCGGCACTTTTTGGAATGGGAAAGTATTTTTATATTGTTTTAGGGCTAGCATTGATCATAGAGGGTATTATTGGTTGGTGCTCAATCCCATATACACTGAGTAAGATTAAGCGATTGTTCCAAAAGCGAAATTAAGACTATAAAAATTTGAATAAGTTTATTGTACCATTATTAGTAGACACTTATAGTCGAGCCAACATACGTATCTATGGTTCCGCCAGTAAGTTTTAAGTAAGCGAATGTTAGTGGGGACGCAAATGGAAAATCTGGTAGGAAATGATATTTTTATTGATGAAACAGAGAGTCCAGCAATAAACGCTATCATTAAAAAGGGGATAATTGACTATAACGCCCCATTTTTTGGTTCGACCCCTTCACTACCTTTCACGATTTATATAAAGGATTTCAAATCAAATGTTATTGCCGGTCTTACTGGTTTTTACAGAGAGAAACATGCGCGTGTAGATTTATTTTGGGTTCAGAATGAATTTCGTAATCAAGGGCTTGGTAGAAAGTTGATTTTGAAATTGGAAGAATTCATTAAAACAAAAGGATGCCGCTATATTCAACTGGATACGTTTGATTTCCAGGCAAGACCCTTTTATGAAAAATTAGGGTTTGAATGTATTGGTACTATATCTAAGTGGGTTGAAGATAGGGACTGTCATTTTATGAGGAAAATCATCCCTTAATTGATCTGCACCTTAATTATTAAATAAGTCTATATTGATAGTGGCAATTAATTTGGCTGTTACAAACAATCAATAGGGTGTGAGGTGAAAAATTTAAAATTTCTTAAATAATCATTCCTCGAACACGGATTCGCTCATAAGGAAATTTTTCGTTACGTCAAACCTAGCTAAGTCCACATCTATAAGGTTAATTATTTATCAATTAACGTTAAACGCTCACCCAATATACGACGAATCTCGTCAGAATCAGGCTGATCATCTATAAAACTTACCTCCAGAATTTTTTATAACAGAGACAAAATGGTTAAATAGCGAACAAAAATTTTGTACTCTATTTAACCATAAAACAAGATTCTAGACTCTTACTTGCCGTATCAATAAATACAATTTTCTCATTCCGATATAGACTCTTTGATTACCTCACCGCCATTCAACTTAGATGTCAGATCTTTAAAGAATTCGAAGCCCCTGTTTTTTAAAGGTCACTATTAGATTAGAATCCTTTGTCTTCTTTATATTCATTGAATTGGGATCATACCCATTTGGCAATTTAAAGGACTGGCTATAACTGCGTTGAGAATAACTATAGCTTTTGTTTCCATTCTCAGTATGTGTCGTTTTCTGTATGAGGTGGGTATTAATAATCAATAAGCCATCTTTAATAGAAACATCGACTTTACTATCGGTGCCTTTAGGTTGTTTGATCTTGTAAATGAGCTCGTTTTTTAGTTCTTCCACTTGAATGTCTTGTGAAGAACCCTGAGAATTTTTTGAGTTCATAAAGTTAAACTGGTTATTATTAATGTGTGAAAATTGCTGTTGTATTAACCTATTCATAGTTTGTTGAATTGTCTTGATTTGATTGAATACATCATCATTGGATTGAAAAAATGGATCATCATCAAATGGAAATACAATTGAATTCGTACTTTTTTTCACCTGATTAGTATCTTTGGCATTAACCACCGAGATCATTGCGGTAAGCATGACCACACAAGATAAAAATAGAATGAGTTCTTTTCTCATAACAACCTCCTTCTTTACACAAAATTGACCTTTACCTATTCGAAAATATAAAAATAGGGTAATTTAACTACTAGCCCTGCTTTCGAGAGTCAGTAATCTGAGCTTCGATTAAACCCTCAACTGGCTCGAATCATTAAGTCGCTTTTATAATCACGCAGATAATTAGAGTAGCCCTTATTAAACAACAACTTCTTTTTATAGTGTTTTTCTAATAATTGCTCTATAGCTAAAAAACTATCGCGTATGGCTATGAATAAATTAGGATCCTGCTTTTTACTAATCAGTTCTCTTCCAGGTATAGTTATATTGATGGACACATTATACAATTTGTCTTTGTGTGTGTTTTTTTTAGCTAAATCGATGACAACTCTACATTTATTTATTTTGCTGCAGGTTCTTTCCAGCTTATTAAAATGTCTATCGATATGGTAATTAATTGCTGGCGTTGATGAAATACCACGGACTGTAGTTTGAACTGTTGGCATAGTTTAAATCCTCTTAATTCTAATTTTTATTAAAGGCAAAAAATATAAACAAAATTAAGCTATTTATTTCTAATTACGTAAGTTCATTACTAGCACTAAGCGGTTATAAAGCCCTACATAAAGATGAATGGTGTCTACGACATAAGGCCAAAAAATTCATTTTCAAGAGTGTGTTTTTGAAAATTTTTCTCTGATTCTTTATTTCTTATTCGGACTGATTTTTCCCTATTCCTACAACTAAATCATCGTTTGAAGTTATAAAATGTGTCCCCATTATAAGGTTGAAAATGCTTTAATAGTAAGGTGAAAATAATGTTAAACAATTCTACTTCTGCGACTTTTTGGTAATCGAATTGGCTTGCTAATGCCCTGATAAATTAGAAAAGCGCCAACAGTATTTTACAACGCATCCGTTAATTTCCGGGCGAGTGGCTAGGCTTTTAAAGCCATGTATTTGGAAAATACTTTCCTTAAAATTTTAGGTATCAATCTTGAATTTTATACAAGAATCCCTATATAGGAATTAACCCAAAACATATCTAAGGAGACAGCATGAACACATTAAGAAGAGCATTGCCCATGTACCGTGAAATGGGCCATTTTCTCGATGATTTGTTTAACCTTCAAAAGCAGGACGACTCTTCCTACATTGAAACAAGCACTTGGTCGCCTTTGGTGGACATTAAAGAAGAAAAAGACTGCTTTTTAGTCATCGCAGATATTCCTGGGGTAAAAAAAGAAGATATTAGTATCTCTTTGGAACAACACGTTCTTACTTTAAAGGGTGAACGTCAGTTTGAAAAAACCGAACAACATCAAGGTTATACCCGAAGAGAACGTACTCAAGGTCAGTTCTATCGTCGTTTCAGTCTTCCTCAAACTGCGGATGATGCCAAAATCACAGCGCGCTATACCCATGGGGTGCTTGAAATCAAGATTCCTAAAAAGGAAGCTGCGGCTGAGAAAAAAATCGAAATCAGTGTAGAAGAATAACTAAGTACAAGGGGCCTCTGGGCCCCCCTCCCATATCACTACTGTCTATAATGAGCCGTAATCAAACCGACTCAGAGTAATACTCAAAGTCCCCTCCTTACATTTTTGAATTCACCCACAGCTCCGACGTTTAAAGATTTGATTAAGCAATTGTAGAAGTAGTATTATTAACCCATGTGATTACACTAAGAACACTTATGTATATGTAATCAAGGATAACTAGTATATGAAGTAATAGAGTTTCGTGCGGTCTAGGGCTAAAACTCCAATGTGCAACAAAAAAGGTATAGTGATGGAGAGAGCTTCTAAATATCCACTGCACGGCATTACACTAGAGACTATCTTAAATAGTCTGTTGATTTGTTATGGTTGGAATGGCTTGGCGAAAAAAGTCAAGGTTAACTGTTTTTCTACCAACCCCAGCATCAATTCAAGTCTTAAATTCCTGCGCAAAACACCATGGGCAAGGACTAAAATTGAAACCCTTTATCGTGATTCTTTAAAAAGTAAAGATTGCGACAATTCATAATTACTGGAGTATAAAATAATATGACGGATGTTTTCATTAATAAAGAACCTGTTGAACTCTTTAAAATTCTTAAATTTGAAGGTATCGCCTCCAGTGGAGCAGAAGCTAAGGATATGATTGCTGCTGGCACTGTCTTAGTAAACGGCATAATAGAAAAACAGAAAAGAAAAAAGATGGTTGCAGGGGATACGATTGAATTGAAAGGTCAGATCTTTCGGCTAAAGTTGGTTGCTAATTAACATTTTTTTCACTCAGGCCTAATATAGATAAGTGCAATCTAGAAGGATTAAAGTATTCCAAAGGTATTTTCATGTGTGAGGGTAGGGGCGAGCTAAAAAAATATACTAAGTCTGCGGTAATTAGACCTCATGTCATAACCCGTGTAGAAGTCTACAACACTAAGTATCTAGCACATATTGCCCGTTAGCGTTTAAGACGCTCATCCAATATACGACGAATCTCATCAGGATCAGGCTGAACATCTGGAATATAAAACTTACCTCCAGAAATATTTTTTAAATTATTTTTCTTTAGATTTTCTTTAGTTTGTTTTTTTGATGAATTTGAAGAAGATTTTTTCATAATTACCCTTTAACAAATAAGTTACTCTTTAAGAGTAGTCCAAAATTTAAAAAAGAGTTTAACAGTGTTTCACAATTATATTGATTATGAAAATGAAGCGTTAATAAATTTTTATCAATGTCTCTATCTTTTGCCTGCTCAGTATTCTCTATTTTGTTTTAATCTTTAGAAAATTGATTAATTAATTGCAAAAAATAATTAAAGTGTTGGTACTCTTCGCAATACAAATGGAATTGACTTTCACAAGTTGATGAGACCATGCAGCGCACTTCTGGTATAAAATCAATTAGCGTAGAAATAATAATATGATCTTGGGTTTTTCTTTCAAGCAATAGCTTCACTTGGCTATCCACCATACGAATTATTTCTTTATCATGATCTGAAAGCGTTATAGACATAATTAATGTAATAAAAAACAGTTGAAATTGGAGAGTGATACGACTTTGACCGGTACCTTTCTTTTCAGGATAAACTGATACAAAGAGTATAACCGAAGTATCAATAACGTCTCTTAAGTGACTTTAATATCGATTGTTAAATGGATCATAACAATTACTAGTATAAGTGGCGAGCAAGAATTAAAAAGATATATTCGCTCTCGAGTACGATTATTCAGGAAAAACAATTTCTGCCTTGGAGACCAGTTTAGGAAAATGTGAGTTAGTAATAGAGATTGCAGAGGCAATCTTAAGCTCAACCAAGATCATCCAGCAGTGCCAAGCAAAATTCTTAAAGATCCTAAAAGGCAATTAAATTGAAAAAGAGTGAGAGTCATCCAATTCAATCGGAGGGCATTTAGTTTCTCGCAGCTGCTCTAGATGTTGTTCTTTATCAGCCGTAAATGTAGCCAGTTTATTTAGAAAATAACTCAATGGCTGTGATTTTCGTTTGTTTAATTCAAGAATTAACGTTTTGATCAGCTGTCCTTCTTCTGTCTCAAAACAAGGTTGTTCAAAGTCATATTTGTTTTTCCAGTGAGGGTGTGTAGTTATTTGGGGAGTTGGTAATTTGTGACAGGCTAACTCATATAATGTTGTTGCCAGCGTTTGTCGCTGCAATCGTTCCAAATTAATTTCTTTATCTCTATAGACTGAAGATTGATAATATGCAGGGGTTGTGCTTGTTCTAGAGCTAAGAACCCTTTTTTCAGAGGAAATCACGAGCCCTTTAATATCACTAAGTATAATGCCGCCATCACCACGTAATAAAATGTTGCTTGGTTTTAAATCGGTATACCAAACATTTTGTTGATTCAATGCTACAAAAAATTCTAAAAATTGCTGGGCATACAATAGCACTAGAGGATTTAAATCAACGGGGGTTTTGTCTTTTTTATTTTTTTGCTGATGTAATTCCTGAAACAAGGTTTCAAGACTACCATGTTCATGGTATTCGCTGCATTCTAAATAAGTGACTTCCTGGTAATCATCTTCTATTCGTTGTAATAAGTAGGGTTGGGAAATTTGTTTCATACCCACTAAGCGCTCTCTGGCTGTTTTAGGGGAGAGAGCGTTGGCGTCCTCATGACTATTCAATCTTAAAAAGCGAATTACAAAGTGATGGTCATTAGAAAGGGTAACTTTAACAAGCGGATTATTACCCCCTCCTAATGAGACTGCTTTATATTTAGAATTAACTGTTCTCAGATCGGCTTGAATTAATGAGCGAAAACTATCTTTCCCTTCATAACGTTTATAAATATCCAATAAATTCATTTGTTGAGAGAGCTCAATTATTTCCAATCGCAATGTGTGATTATTGACAATTTGCTCAATTTGCTTTTGTATTTTAAAAAGTGGGTGTGTAGTAAACCAGCTTTTGATCGGCGGTGAGGCCTCTCCTTTTTCAATCGATTTCTTATGAAAACTAACAAGCTTATTGAAATAATAAGGAAGCCGCTCCGGATTAGAAACTTGATAATGATTAATTTTTTTCAAAATTGCATTCAGCAAATTGATTTGCTTCCTTTTTCTGCTTAGCAAACCACCTTCAACGGGAAGTAGGGTAAACATGGCATCTATCCTTGAGCACTCATGATTTTAATATAGACAATAAAATCAAATTTTGCTCAATATTCAAGGGGGGAAGTGGAAACTTTTTGGTTGGAAATGATTGATTGTGTAAAAGATACGTTTGATGAAACTTGATATTTTTACTGGGGTGTGCTGACATTGCTTAACAGTAAAAGAAGGAATAACGATGCTAACTTTATATCATAACCCGCGCTGCTCTAAATCACGAGCTTGCCTTAAGCTACTGCAAGACGCATCGATTCCTGTAAACATTGTTGATTATATTCGGGAAGGACTATCTCTAACACTTCTAAAACGCTTTGCTGACACATTAAGTCTTGAGGCCATTCTGCGAAAAAATGAAGCATTGTACAAAGAATTGAATTTGGAGGGGGCTGATAACAAGACAATTTTAGAAGCGATTGCCGCTCATCCTCAACTTATGCAAAGACCAATTGCTGTGTTGGGTGAGGAAATGATTCTTGCCCGTCCCCCCGAAAAAATATTGGAGTTGGTTAATGAGTAAACCCTATATCCTTGTTCTTTATTATTCTCGCCACGGAGCAACAGCCCAACTGGCTCAGTACCTTGCTCGAGGAGTGGAAACTGTTAATGGCATTGAGGCAAGATTACGGACAGTTCCACCGGTATCTCCAACTTGTGAGGCAGTTGATAAATCTATTCCTGACAGTGGAGCACCTTATGTTACTTTGGATGATTTGCGTGATTGTCACGGTTTGGCACTAGGAAGTCCCACACGTTTTGGGAATATGGCATCCCCCTTAAAATATTTCCTGGACACGACTACACCATTGTGGCTGGCAGGTGATTTGGTGGATAAGCCCGCATGCGTTTTTTCCTCAACAGCGTCTCTGCACGGAGGTCAAGAGACCACCTTGTTAACTATGATGCTACCTTTATTGCATCACGGGATGCTCATCATTGGTTTGCCTTATACTGAGCCGGAATTGAATACGACGCAAACTGGAGGTACTCCTTATGGTGTGACTCATGTTGCGGGTTCGTTGAGTAATAATCCGGTGAGCCAAGATGAAATTACATTGGCGAAGCAATTAGGAAAGCGACTTGCAACAATTAGCATGCGGGTTGATGCATCCAATTAAATACTTGTAATGGGCAAAAAGACTAAGTAAGTTAACTGACCTTTTTAAATCAGGTGATGTCGTGAAGGTAATTACTTTTAATGCAAATGGTGTTCGCGCTGCGGGACGCAATGGATTTTATAATTGGTTGGCTGAGCAAGACGTTGATTTTGTTTGTATTCAAGAAACAAAGGCACAAATGAGTGATAAGACTGCCGAAGAACTTTATTACCCTAAAGACTATCATTGCGAATATTACGATGCACAAAAAAAAGGCTATAGTGGTGTTGCAATCTATGCTCGTCATAAGCCTCTACGAGTAATAAAGGGTTTAGGTTTTGATTATTGTGATAATGAAGGTCGTTACTTGCAATTTGACTATCCCAACCTCAGCATAATCTCTCTTTATTTGCCTTCAGGCACCAGCGGGGAAATACGCCAAGCGGTTAAATTTGATTTTCTGGAACGTTTTGCCAAACATTTGCTAAGCTTGAAAAGCGAGGGTCGAGAATTAATTCTTTGTGGTGATTACAATATTGCCCATAAAAAAATCGATCTAAAAAATTGGCGTGGTAATCAAAAAAACTCTGGATTCTTACCTGAAGAAAGGGCCTGGATGGATGAGCTTTTTGGTTCCATGGGTTTTGTTGACGCGTTTCGTGTGGTCAATCAGGAAGAAGAGCAATATACGTGGTGGTCTTATCGCAGCCCTACAGCACGGGAAAAAAATGTGGGTTGGAGAATTGATTATCAAGTTATTACGCCAGGATTAACTGACAGTGTTGTTCAGGCGAAAGTCTATCGAGATGTACGTTGGTCTGACCATGCGCCCTTAATGATTGAATATGCAGGGGACTTGTATGCCTAAGATTGCAAGTTGGAATGTCAATTCGATTAAAATACGACTTGAACAAATATTAAATTGGTTACAATCAACAGAAATTGATATTTTAGGCGTGCAAGAGACAAAATTAATCGATGAACATTTTCCAACAAATATATTCAAAGAGTTAGGTTATCATGTGGCTTTTACTGGCCAGAAAAGTTATAACGGGGTTGCTCTTATAAGTCGTCATCCAATTTCAGAGGTCATCAAAGAGTTACCTGATTTTGAAGATCCACAACGCCGCTTACTGGCTGCAACAATTGGTGATATTCGTCTTATCAATCTGTATGTACCTAATGGCTCAGAGATACCCTCCGAAAAATACACCTATAAATTGGCTTGGTTGCAAAAAACGATAGCGTTCATTAAACAGCAGTTAATGCTTTATCCAAAATTAATAGTTCTTGGAGATTTCAATATCGCTCCTGAAGATAAAGATGTTCATGATCCTTTAGAGTGGCAAAATTCTGTGATGGTGAGTCCCGCCGAAAGACAGGCGTTTGCGGATTTATTAGCATTAGGTTTAATTGATAGTTTTCGCAAATTTGCACCAGAAGATAAAGAATTTACCTGGTGGGATTACCGAGCTGCTTCTTTCAGACGTAATCGTGGATTACGTATTGACCATATCTTATTAAGTAGCGATTTAAAAGAGGTGTGTAAGGGATGTAGCATTGACAAAGTGCCGCGAAAATGGGAACGTCCTTCTGATCACGCACCCGTTTGGATTGAAATTTCGGGCTGAAAGACTATTATTAGAGGGTCTAAAAACAAAGGAATGAAAAATGTATAAACGAATTGCCAGTGGAATTTTAGCGTTGTCCTGTTCTTTTGCTGGAGCATATGCAGTAACAGCGGAAGAAGTATTAACGATGGGCAAAACAACTTCAGCTGAAACGCAGCAAGCCATGACCCCCAAACAGGCACTGCAACGTCTAAAAGATGGAAATCAACGTTTTTTAAAAAATACAAAGTTAAACCGTGATTATCTGGCACAAGCAAAACGCTCATCCTATGGACAATTCCCCTGGGCAGTGGTTTTAAATTGCATGGATTCACGCTCTGTACCTGAGCTATTATTCGATCAAGGGCTTGCTGATTTATTTATTCTTCGTGTTGCAGGCAATGTTTTAAACGAAGATATATTGGGAAGTATGGAATTTGCGACTAAAGCAGTAGGTTCGCGCTTAATTGTAGTATTAGGCCATACTTCTTGCGGAGCGGTCGCTGGAGCATGTGAGGATGTGAAACTTGGTCATCTTAATCACGTGCTTGATAAAATTAAACCGGTTGTTGGACCTACGGAAAAGGAAACGGGACTTGATAATTGTACAAAACCCGAATTAATCAACGCAATTGCAAAAAATAATGCGTTATTGGTTGCACGTCAAATTCAAGAGCAAAGCCCAATTATTCGTGAGCTATTGGCAAAGGGAGAAATTGGTATTGTTGCTGGAATCCATGATTTGCGAACAGGGAAAGTGACCTTTTTTGAAGAAGGACGCCTTATGCCAACGCAGAAAAATTGATCTATAATTGAAATTCTGATAATGTTGCGCGTCTTCTATAGAGTATGGTGCTTGGCATGGGTTCAGGTGGCGATACTCGATTTTAACTGAGAGAGTAGTAATATGAAAGCGTCTATTCATCCTGAGTACAAAGTGATCAATGTGTCTTGCAGTTGCGGCCACACCTTTGAAACTCGTTCAACTTTGGCTAGCGATTTAAGTATCGAAGTTTGTGCAAATTGCCATCCGTTTTATACAGGTAAGCAAAAACTGGTAGATACCGGTGGTCGAGTTCAAAAATTCCGTGATCGTTATGGCTTTAAGAAAGCGAAGTAAGTTCTCTTAATTTTGGTTAACGATAAGCAAATTGTTACAGGCGCAGGAAATATGCGCCTTTTTTTTGCAAAATGACTGTTCATCGTTAACTTTTTTCTATATGATTTTTCGCCGGGCTGTCCGAAAAGAGAGTAAGTACCTTGGATAAAGATGTATTAAAAGAACGCGCGTTGGAATACCATGAGTTCCCAATTCCAGGGAAACTGGCTGTCCACGTCACTAAATCAACCAATTCGCAAGATGATTTATCGCTTGCTTATACTCCGGGTGTGGCTGAGCCTGTTCTTGCTATTGCTGAAAATCCAGAAGATGCATTCCGCTATACAGGCAAGGGAAATTTAGTGGCCGTGATGACGAATGGAACTGCTGTACTTGGTCTTGGAGATGTTGGCCCCTTGGCTAGTAAGCCAGTGATGGAAGGTAAAGCCGTATTATTTAAACGCTTTGCTGATATTGACGTATTTGATATAGAAGTCGATGCAGAAGACTCTCAAGCTTTTATTGCTACTGCAAAACGAATAGCACCTACATTTGGTGGTATTAATTTGGAAGACATTAAAGCGCCTGAATGTTTTGAAATTGAACAGGCGTTAATAGAGCAGTTAAATATACCGGTTTTTCACGATGATCAGCATGGTACGGCCATAGTTGTGGCTGCGGGTTTGCTTAATGCACTTGAGTTACAACAAAAGAAACTTTCCGACGTGAATATTGTTTGTATTGGGGCTGGTGCTGCAGGCATTGCTTCAATGCGCTTATTAGTCGCTTTGGGCGCTGATAAAGAGAAAATGCTTTTGTTAGATAGTAAAGGCGTTATTCATTCAGGACGGGAGGATCTTAATCCCTATAAATTCGCTTTTGCCCGAAAAACTGAGCGACGGACTCTTGCAGAGGCTTTAGAGGGGGCCGATGTATTCATCGGTGTAGCAAAACCTGATTTACTTGATGCAGATCTATTGCAACTGATGGCTCCGAAACCAGTTATTTTTGCCTTATCTAATCCTAATCCAGAAATACGTCCCGAACTCGCCCATGGTGTGCGCGATGATTTAATCATTGCAACTGGACGTAGTGACTTTCCTAATCAGGTTAATAATGTACTTTGTTTTCCCTATATCTTTCGCGGCGCGCTAGATGTTCGTGCTACGTGCATCAATCAATCAATGCAGATTGCTGCAGTTGAAGCGATCCGTCAACTGGTGCAAGAACCAGTGCCTCAAATAGTTAAGGACAATTATCCCGGTGTTACTGACTGGGATTTTGGCCCGCATTATATTATCCCCAAACCAATTGATCCCCGATTAAAGGAGAGGGTGGCGCTTGCTGTCGCCAAAGCTGCAATAGCAAGTGGTGTCAGCCGGGCAGTTCTTCCTAAAGCATATTAGGAATCAGTATCGTGCTTAACCTAGAAGAAAATGAAGGAGCTCATTTTGCATAAGAATGAAAATAAATACATGTTCATGGCTTGGCTAATTTGTGGTCTAGGCGCAGTGTATTATAGTTACGAGTATTTTTTACGGATTTCGCCCAGTGTGATGGAGCACGCACTGCGTGATCATTTTAATTTATCAGCTACTGGTTTTGGTTTACTCTCTGCATTTTATTACTATGCTTATGTACCTTTGCAGTTGCCGGTTGGTGTTCTGTTAGATCGTTACGGTCCCAGATTGTTAATTACACTAGCTTGTCTCGTTTGCGTCATTGGTACTTTCATTTTCGCTGGAACCACGGTATTTTGGGTAGCTGCGGCGGGACGATTTTTGGTCGGCTTTGGCTCTGCGTTTGCCTTCGTCGGTGTACTTAAATTAGCGACAATATGGTTACCAGAAGATAAATTAGCGATGGTTTCGGGACTGGCGGCAGCCTTGGGTACTATTGGTGCGATGATTGGTGACAACCTCCTCGGTACCCTGGTTATGAAAATTGGTTGGCGTGAAACCGTAAATTTAACTGCTTTCTTTGGAATCGGTTTAAGTGTTGTATTGTGGTTTGGAATAAGAGACAAAAAAAGCCATCAACGCAAAAGTGGTACTGTTGATAACTTCAAAAAGAGTATGATTGATCTTGGTATCATTGCTAAGAACAAACAAATTTGGATCAACGGTATGTTTGGTTGCCTGGTTTACTTACCAACGACTGTTTTCGCTGAGCTTTGGGGTATTCCTTATTTAAAGCATGCTCATAATCTCACACAAGAGGGGGCAGATTTCGCAAATTCTCTCTTATTCTTAGGCTTCACCGTTGGCGCACCTTTAATGGGTTATATCTCAGATAAACTCAAACGCCGTAAAGCGCCTATGTTATTCGGCGCTACCGGAGCTGGAATTGTCATGATGATAGTTCTCTATATGCCCGGTTTATCAGCAACACACATCAATGTACTAATGTTTCTTTTGGGTCTACTATATAGTGCTCAATGTATCGTATTCGCCGTAGGTCGCGAACTTAGCCCAAATGAGGCTGCTGGTACGGCGATGGCAATGACGAATATGATTGTGATGCTTGGTGCAATGTTCTTGCAACCTCTGGTCGGACGATTGTTGGATTTAAGTTTATCAACACATCTTGCTAATATACCTCTGCAAGATATACCTGTGGATAAATTGCAGCAAATGTATACTGCCGATGACTATCAGTTCGCATTATCAATAATTCCTATCGGGATTATTATTGCCGCTATCTTAACCTTTTTCCTAAAAGAAACTTATGCTAATGCAGATAACTAATACTTCCATCGGTAGAAGACAAGCGCTATTTGGCAGCTTAATGTGCGCAGTAGGTGCTTTCTTCTACTGTTATGAATTTGTCTTGAGGATTATTCCTGGTGCTTTGCAAAGCGAATTAAGTGCCGCGTTTGGTCATATTTCTGCAACAACGTTTGGCCAAATCTCTGCACTCTATTATTTTGCCTACTCACCCATGCAGTTGCCTGTTGGCATGCTTATGGATCGTTTTGGTCCAAGGCGCCTTCTGACTTTTGCGTGTTTCTGCTGTGCTATAGGTTCATGGATGTTTTCCATTACCTCATCAGTCTTTATTGCAGGATCAGGACGTTTTCTCGTTGGTTTTGGCTCTTCCTTTGCGTTTGTTGGTGTTCTATCGCTGGCTATGCATTGGTTACCACGGCGCTATTTTTCATTAGTTGCCGGGTTGATCACCACTCTTGGCATGTTGGGATTGGTCTATGGTGAAGTAAAAATTACTAATATCGCTGTAACCATGGGATGGCATCATGTTTTAAACCTTATGGTGGTGATAGGTGCTATTCTTACCTTGGTTACATTTTTTGTAGTTCGTGATGGTCCTGAAGGTTATTCCCCCCATAAATATGCCCTGCCAGAGTTTTTTGCAAATGTCTGGTCTGTGTTGACCTCCCCACAGGTATGGTTAATTGGTTTCGTAGGCGCGTGCTTATACACCTCCTTATCAGTGTTTGGGGAATTGTGGGGCAAAAGTTACCTTGAGCAGGCACATCACCTAACAAAGGTAGAGGCAGCTAGAACAGTTTCCGCCATGTTTTTAGGCTGGGCTGTGGGCGCACCAATTGCCGGGTATTTATCTGATCGCAGTGGACGCCGAGTTCTTCCATTAACGATAGGTGCAGTTCTAGCATTAATTTGTATTTGCTTTGTTTTGTATTATCCGGGACTTTCTTATTTCTGGTTAAATGTATTGTTATTTTTATACGGTGCATTCAGTGCGACAGAAATTATTGTTTTTATCATGGGTAAAGAAAACAGCGGTGCAAAATTATCGGGTACGGTATTCGCTGCAGTAAATATGATAGTTACCCTGGGTGGCGTAGTATTCCAGCCACTTGTCGGTAAATTGCTAGATACTTTTGGCGATAGTGGAATTGTTGGTGGTGAGCATATTTATACTGTTGTAGACTACCAGATAGCGCTTTCTATCCTACCCATCTCTTTATTGCTGGTTACCATCCTTGCTTTTTTCATGAAGGATGTTAAGGCTACTCATTAAAGTTTTTCAGGCTATAACCTTATCGTTGTGAGGTATCTTCAGCCTGTTCCCTTATCCTGCATCCCGCGCTTCTCTGAGCGAGAAGTTTTATAGCAAACATTCTAGATCCTGCGGACAAGCCGCAGGACGTAGGGAGGAAAGTGTGTTGGTTTACTGAAAGTGGCGCTCAACATCTATTAAGTCAAATTACGTCTCTTCAGATTTATAGTCTCAACTTAGATCTAGAAATATTTCGTTATCTGTTAATAAAAAATAACTTAACTAAATATCGCTACAAGCTCTTGTGCAGCTTGTCGTTTGGAAGCATTGCAACTAATCAAGCGGGTTACCGGAAAAGAAATGATTTTACTATCACGATAGTGGTGCCTGGTAAATTCTGTATCATGGTTCGATATAATGACTGTGATACCGCGAGCAGCACTTTCCATAGCTAAGAGTGCGAGATCAATTTGGTCGGCTTCTTTGAATTTTTTATTGGTATACGATGCAAAATTTGCACTTGGGGAAAGGGGCACATAGGGGGGGTCACAATAAATTAAATCACCCGCTTTTGCTTGTTTAAAAGTTTGACGAAAATCACCTAAACAAAATTCTGCCTGGCTACTTTTCTGATAAAAATAATGCATCTCATTGCGAGGAAAATAAGGCTTGCTATATCGCCCAAAAGGCACATTATAAATACCTCGCTGATTATAACGACACAATCCATTATAGCCATGTCTATTTAAATAGAGAAAAAGCGCTGCCTTATAGCGCAAGTCAGTGCTCTTATTAAATTGTTCACGAAAATCATAATATTTTTCTTCGCAGTTGTTCGCAACAGAAAAAAACTGAGCACAGTAATCAATGAAAGAGATGCCTTCTTTTTGAAGAAATTTAAAGAGCAAGACAAGGTCGTTATTCTCTTCAGCTAATAAATAATTGGGATAATCTGAATTGATAAATATGGCGCCAGAACCTGTAAAGGGTTCTATAAGCCGTTTTGCTGGCGGCAAAGAACTTAATATTGTATCAATGCAGCGGTATTTATTGCCCGCCCATTTAAGAAATGGTTTTGTTTTATTCATATGGAAAGCATTCATTAATCCGTCTGAAGTATTACTCAATATCGTTCAAATGAACAGAGGGAGTAGCAATGTTTTAATCACAATGAATGTATTTGAGGTTGACGCTATCCAGTGGCTCTGGTTATGA
Organism: Legionella hackeliae; assembly: GCF_000953655.1. Lineage (NCBI taxonomy): Bacteria > Pseudomonadati > Pseudomonadota > Gammaproteobacteria > Legionellales > Legionellaceae > Legionella > Legionella hackeliae. Next base: position 2,937,389 of record NZ_LN681225.1, on the reverse strand, counting down.
TGCACGCAAATCAAATAGACGCTGGATTAAGTGACGTGGACGAACTTAGCGAATTACTTAGAGCATCCTGGGGCTCTGAGCAGTGGATTTTAGAGGGTTGGAATCAGATTACTGCTGATGAGAAAGCTCTGATAAAGCATCGTATGGACAAGTTATTTAAAAATGGCCTCCCTTTTGATTTAAAACATGACAAAATCCTCTACATTTACACATTTTCAATGTTAGCTCAGCTGGAAGTTCTGGCTATACAAGTCCCTCTTAAATTTGAAACCAAGATGTCTTCAGTCGAACATCGCCAACTTATGCGCGCACAGTTGTTGGATGAAATTTTCCATGGCATGGTTTTCACAAAAATTGTTTATTTGTTAAGTGCACCTCACGCTCTGCCTCCAGCATACAATGAAGAAATAGAAATTTTATGCAATTTTATTCGCAATGAAGATTGCCCGAAGATTGCAGTTGTCTTATTAAATTTAATTGGCGAAGGCTGGATAGAAGAGATCTTTGAAAGCTTGCATAAGGCAAATATTGCGCCTGAAATATTTGAAGCTATTCTTGAGGATGAACATCGTCATGTTTGTGAAGCAGATTTATACAAAGAAATTGGCTTGCCTGATATGGATGTTGTGCGCCGTAAACTTGAGTTTTTAGAAAAACAATTAATTACGAATATCTTTTTACAGTATAAATATATGTTTTCTATTTCCACCCTTCTGGGTGTGGATGGGGTTCTTGAGTTTCTCCGTAATTTACATAATAAACACTTGGAGCAGCTCTCCAAGATTAATATTAAACCCAGCGAAGATTGGATTTTCCTGATGAAAATTTGGGAGGAGGTTTTTCCTAAGATTCAGGATTATACACAGAATTGTTACGAAGTAGAGATGCCCCCTATTCGTAAAGTATTCATGACCCAATGGGAGAATCCAAGCGATCCTACCATGGTGGGTGAGTTTAGCATTAATGTCAGTTGCATTGATTTTTTTAATAAGAAATTTCCTCCAGAAACATTAACAGCATTAATGATGCAAACGATTAGCAAAGGTTTAGAAGAAAATGTTTCCTGGCGTTCATTTTTAAGCCATGGAAAAATGTATCAAAGTAAAGAAGCCTATGTCGGACTGATAGTAAGGTTGCCAGATTGCGACGATCACATGGGGACCATTGTTTTTGAAAATTGTCATACCACGACTGTGCAACAGCTGTCCTTAAATATTAGAAATATTCTGCAGATGATGGTTTATTGTTTTAAAAAGCGGGAGCAATTAGAGAAAGATCATCCTTTTTTAAAAGATAGTCTTAATAAATCGCTTTATGAATACAGAAATGGTTTCTATCCATATCCTATTCCTGGCAATTCTGTCGTGTCTCTAAGTAATATTGGTATCAATGGATATACAGGAACAAAATCACCACTTCGTGTTAATGAAGCCATGAAGTATACCATTTTAGAAATTGAGCGTAGACCTGTGTGGAACAAAAAGACGCACAATTTTGAACCACAGGATATGTTGCCCGTTTCAATTAGTGCGGATCACCGTATTTTTGATGGTGGGTCACCAGTGCCTCGATTGGTGCAAAAGTATTTTGATGAAATGTTTGCAAAAATGCTAAACGAACGTTCTATTGCCCCTAATGCGCCACTTAATCCTGATAAAAAATTTATAAAAATGTGTGACCAGTTGGTAGCAAATAATTTAGAGCTTGGCTACAAATCACTACTGATACTTCAGACTTACTGGATGGATCCAATGCGGTTTGAACATTTGCTTGATAGTAATTTTGCGAAAAAGATGTTAGCTCATTTTAAATGGCAGGAATTAGCTCAGTAATAAAACTAACGCGGCTTCGCCGCGTTAGCAAATCTGCTTTAGACCGCGATAGTCAATAAACCAATAGCGACCAATGTGATAAACGCTAAACTTAGATTGCCCCCTGGAACTAATCGAATTCCGCCAGCAGGATCAACTGCGCGGGCTCGCCAAGTCATGATGGCTGGTAACAAGAGTAACAAAATCACACAACAAATACCGGCATAGCTTAATGCATGAAGGTAAATGCCTGGATTGACCAAGACGACAACTAAAGGTGGAACGAATGTAAGAGCAAGTGTCCATTTGCCTTGGATTCCTGATTTTTTTAACGCGAGACCGTCCGCGAGAAAATCAAATAACCCGATCGAAACCCCTAGGAAAGCGGTGACCATACAGATTGAAGTAAAGAAGCCAAAGAAACCTGTAATCCATTGACTATTTACAGCATTGGATAGGGCATTAGTTAAACCACTGGTGGCGTGGTCATTGGTCATTAAAGCAATAAGGCCCTCTCTGCCTTCGCGTTGTACAACGCCCATAATGACAGCATCCCAGAGAATATAGCAAGTCAAAGGTATTAGAGAGCCAAGAAGGATTACTTTACGCAATGTTTTTGTATCGTCATTGAAATATTCGCGCAAGCTAGGAACTATCGAAGCAAAGCCAAAGGATGTCACTAGAATCATTAAACTTCCGGTGATAGCTCTTAATGATCCACCACTTAGGCTGCTGACATCAACATGAGGACTGATAATGACTACCAATAAAGCATAGATCCCAAGTTTACCAAACATAAGGCCACGATTCACATAATCAACGGCACGAATTCCTGCGTAGACAACGAGACTAAAAATGGCTGTAAACATAAAGGAAGTAAACCAGCTCGGTAAATTAATATGCGCTTTTTCTAAAATACCACCCAGTACATCACTACCGCCTGAAATATAAGCAGCAAGTAGCGTATAAAGAAGAAAAAGATAGGTAATCCATGCGATGACTTGTCCTGGTAATCCCAATGTTGATTTAGCCATTGAGACCATATTACTGCCTGATGGCAAGCGTAAGTTAACTTCAAGAATGAGTAAGGCTCCTACCGTCATAATGAGCCAACACATAATTAGGAAAAAGACGGAGTTTGTAAATCCTACTTCCGCTGTTGATACTGGTAATGCTAGCATCCCGCCACCAATTGAGGTGCCAACGATTAATAAAATACCACCGATGAATTTTGAGTCAGGCACGATTACATCCATTTGTAAAAAATTTAAACAATATGATAAATTAAAAAGCCAATTGTTGTCAATACACCATGGCTATCTAAGCTAGCATACACAGTTAGGCAATTAATTGCCAAGCTGTGTTGGCTAGTAATCCAATAGAAAAAAGAATTACTATCCACTGGGAAAATTTACCACCAGGTACTGTATAACGAGAAGAGAATTTTCTTCGTCCTCTAACAGTCATTAATGCTGGCAATAGGAGTAATAAAATGACACAAAATATACCAGCATAATTTAAAGCGTGTAGATAAGCCCCGGGATAATAAATCACGATGACAAGAGGAGGGAGGAAGGTTAGTAAAAACAACCCTAGCCCCTGCCGTCCTTTCTGCACCATATTTAAACCATCTGCCAAAAAACTTATGAGACAAAGAGAAACGCCTAAAAATGCTGTCAACATACAAATCGATGTGAAAAAGTTAAAAAGTGAACTAATGAGAGTATTGTTAACTGTATTTGAAAGATTCATTGCCAAGGCACTGGTCGTATGAGGGTCTTTAATTAGCGCGGTTAAACCATTGTCGCCGTCTGCCGCTAAACTGCCCATTATTACGGCATCCCACGCCAGATAACAAAAAAGAGGGATTAAAGAACCAATAAGCACCACTTTTTTTAAGGTTTGCACGTCGTCATTAAAATAATCACGCAAATTGGGGACAATAATTGCAAAACCGAACGAGGTAATTAAAATCATTATCGTGCCCGCAATATAACGATAATCACCTCCTTGAAGATGGTGAATGTTGATATGAGGAGCGATTAAGACGACCAGTATGAAATAAGCCGCCAATTTTCCAAACATTAAACCACGATTTACTAAGTCAACACGACGAATACCGCTATAGACTACCAAACCAAAAATTAGTGTAAAAATTACACTGGACTGCCACTCACTCAGGGAAATGCCAATTCGGCTAAACAAACTACCAAATACATCAGCTCCCCCTGAAATATAAGCTGACAGTAAGGTATAAAGTAAGAATAGGTAAGTCAACCAGGCTGTAATGAGTCCTGGTCCCCCAAGGGTTGCTGCGGCCATTGAAACCATGTGTTTACCAGGAGGCAAATAGAGATTTGCTTCGAGAATAAACAAAGCACCCAAAGTCATGATTGCCCAGCAAATCAACAAAAACAGAGAGGACTGCCAAAAACCCGTGGCAGAATTTGCGACAGGTAATGCAAGCATCCCGCCACCAATAGAGGTTCCTACAATTAAAAGAATACCACCAATAAACCTGGATCTCATAAATACCTACCACTTAAGCCAAAATTACTTGATATAACCAACATAAGGTGCTGGTTGCGGTGCTTGCGTTGCACAGCTATAGAAAACCTGAATTTCCAGGCGTCTATTTTGTGCGCTACCGTGGACAAGCCGGTTATCTGAAACAGGATGCTTATCGCCATAGCCTTCCGCGCTCAAGCGTTGAGCAGGAATATCATTAGCCCATAAAAATGTCAGCATGGCTTCAGCTTGAGCTTGTGTCAACTTATTTTTGTGGTAACGGGAACCAACGTCATTGGTAAAACCTGCAACGTAAATAGGACAACAGGGAGGAAAGGTTTTTAATAATTTAATAAGAAGTGCTAAACCTGGGAAACAGAGTTCATTAAGCCTTGGGCTATTAAACATAAAATAACGGTCGGTGGGGACTACGAATGTAACCGTGTCACCGTATTGAATATATTGAATTTCATGTTGCTGAATTTGTCTGATAAGAGAGCGTTTGCTGTCTTTATAACCGCCGACTCCTGCCCCCATTGCAGCTCCAATTGCAGTACCTGCTATTACAGGCCCTCCGGCTGCTGCCATTGCCGCTGTCCCTGCAAGTGCTCCAGGAGGTGTAGTTACATAAGTGCGTCGATAAGGTTTAAAGTTATTATAAGGAGGATGGTACTTATAGCAACTGCTTAGAACAAACGAAATTAAGCTAATGAAGATTAAAGGCTTCATAGCATGCCTATGTAACATTCCTACTCCTTATACTAATCAATTTTTTCATTATTAAGCATCCCTCTTTTTTTCGCAATCTGCAGATACAGATTTAATTTAATCGCAGAAGAGATAGAAATATAAATAAAAATCTACGCAACTATCGTTTGTTTGGTTATAGTGAAAGCAGAAAACAAAAAAGAATAATGATATGACAAATAAAAATTTTTCCTTTCCATTGGCATTAGGGGCTTTAGGTGTTGTCTATGGTGATATAGGAACTAGCCCTTTGTATGCTGTGCGTGAAACCTTAAGTGGTCTTCCTATTAATACCATTGATGTATTGGGTATTTTGTCATTAATCGTTTGGTCATTGATTATTGTTATCTCAATTAAATATTTAGTTTTTGTTTTCCGGGCTGATAACGATGGTGAGGGAGGAATACTCGCTTTATTAGCTTTACTCAAACAAAAAAAGACAAAACATGAATATTTGTTTTACCTATTAGCTATTTTTGGGGCGGGGCTGATTATTGGGGATGGTATGTTAACACCTGCTATCTCTGTTACTTCTGCGATTGAAGGTTTAAAAATAATTTCATCACGATTTGATGATTTAATTGTTCCTCTGGCATGCATCATTTTAGTTTTCCTTTTTGTGATGCAGTCTAAGGGAACAGGAAAAATTGGGAGAGCGTTTGGCCCCATTATATTGATATGGTTTATAACCATAGGGATTTTAGGACTTATTCAAATAATCAATAATCCAGTGGTTCTCAAAGCAGTAAATCCGTTGTATGCATGGCATTTTTTCCAGACCAATGGATTAAAGGGATATTTTTTATTGGGAGGTGTTTTCCTGGCTATCACAGGAGGAGAAGCTCTTTATGCTGATATTGGGCACTTTGGAAAGAATGCAATTCGCTACAGTTGGTTTTTTGTTGCTTTGCCGGGACTACTTCTGAATTATTTTGGTCAAGCTGCTAATTTATTACTTCACCCTGAAGCCATTGAAAACCCATTTTACATGCTTGCGCCCGATTGGTTTTTTATTCCTTTATTAATACTTTCTACGGCAGCCACTGTGATTGCTTCTCAAGCAGTCATTTCTGCTACTTTTTCTATTACAAGACAAGCTGTATTGCTAGGTCTTTATCCTAGACTTCCAATTATTCAAACCTCTAAAGAGCATGTAGGGCAAGTTTATATTCCGCAAGTGAACTTTTTTCTTTTAATCGGAACATTAATTCTTATTCTTACTTTTAGAAGTTCCAGTGGAATGGCTCATGCCTATGGTATTGCTGTAAACCTTGATATGCTGTTGGTGAGCACAATGGTTGCTTATGCAGCACGAAAAGTTTGGCATTGGTCGTGGACGCATATCTTTGCCGTATTTAGTCTATTTATTTTCGTAGACTTGGCATTTCTAGGGGCAAATTCGTATAAATTTTTAACAGGAGGCTGGGTGCCTGTTTTGTTTGCATTTGCAGTTGCTGTGGTTATGTTTACTTGGAACAACGGTATGCAGTATCTGCGAAAGAATTTTTACCTGCAAAAAGACGACATAACTAAAATTCTCAAGCAGCTACGCTATAAATCATTTAATCAATTGCCTGGGGTAACGGGTATTTTTATTACAGATACCTATGATCAGAGTGGGGGCAGTTTTCTTCATTTTTTAAAATTAAGTTATGCAGTGCCAGAAAATATTCTTATTGTAAATTATAAAGTTGAGAACAAGCCCCACGTTAATGAGAAACGCAGATTTAAGTTTAATGAATTGGCTCCCAGAATTTGTCAATTGACACTGCATTATGGTTTTATGGATACAATTTCGATTCCTGACGCCTTAATGTCTCTTAATAAGAGAAAATTACTATCATTTGAACTGGATGTTCAAAATGCAACGTATTTGGTAGAAATTCCAAATGTAATGGCTTCGAAAGCTTATAGAACACTCATGTTTTATTGGCAGGAGAAGTTGTTCGCTTTTTTAATACGTAACTATTCGGCCAATTTAAATATTGAGTTTTATAAATTACCTTATAACCGAACAATTGCAATCGGTACGTATTGCATAATTTAGTCAGCATTTCTGCCGACTAATTATACCAAGACTAATTTGTTGAGGAGCAGCCATTGGGCAATGGGGCTTGTGGGACAACTATTTGTACGTTAATTCCTTTAATAGTCGGACTATTTAAAGCTTCTTTTAAATAATCAATCATAGGAACATCCACTACCTGACCATAAACTGAGGAGGCTTCCCTAAAATAAAGTACGCCATTTTTCCAAAAAGCAAAGCCTAAATGAGAAACATTTAAATTAGTCCCTATAGCCTCTTTGAGGTTCCAATTTGGACGAACAATTTCAATGATTGAAGCATTTGGAATTTGCGAAAATAGAAATTGATTCGCTGCTCCCTTGGCATCAAATAACGCTGTTAAAGGAATGTAAGGTAACTGAGAGTTTGTTTTAGGCAGGATATTCCCTCTATTCTTTAAATCAGTGAGGCGAAGTAATTGCTCTTTTTCATCGTTCTGAGGGTATAAACGAATATTTTTAATAGAGAGATGTTGATACCAGGATGGTTTATCAATAAGGGCTGTTGCAATTAAGGCGACAGGCTTATTATTAGCGTCTTTAAAATTAGTAGTAATATCTTTGACAAAACCTTGAAGTTGATTATTTTTATTCCAATCCAAAGAAGTGAAATGATTGCGATTGGTATAGGTAACATGACCATTTTCATAACGAATTCGACACATGCATTGTTTGAAATTATTCGTGTCACTGGCTAACGCAATCGCTAAAACGGTAGTTACATACGTATCGCAATCAAAGGCATCTGTTCGATAGCGAGGAGCCTGATCAAAGCGTGCTTTTTTTCCCTCACCTAATGCTCCAAGAAGATATTCTTTCCCTAAAAATTGAGCACTGATCGCTTCCAAACGGGCCGCCATGTCGGATTTCGGTATATTGTTCAAATTGTGATATAGTTCGCTGATTGTTTTATTGGCTTCTTCTTGTTTTGGATGAACATCGGCGATAGCTTTAAAAGATAAAATGCTTATAAAACCAAGGAATACGATTCTTTGGAACAACTTTCCACAAAAATAAAATGAGTCCATAGCGTTCCTATTTGACAAAAAGGACACATTTTAACCTGTTAGGGATTGGAGTACAACAATGCTGAATGCCATATGGTTATCAATGATTTTACTTTCTGTAATTGTTGGCGTAGCTCAAGGACGCCTTGATCAGGTCGTACATTCAGTTACAGATTCAGCAAAACTGGGGTTTGAGATTGCTTTAGGCTTAACGGGGATCATGACCTTATGGCTAGGTATCATGGGAATCGCATCAGAGTCAGGCTTGGTGAATCGCTTTGCCAAATTTTTGAAACCTGTTATGCGCCCTCTGTTTCCTGATGTTCCAGTTGAACATCCTGCTATGGGAGCAATGATTTTGAATATTGCTGCCAATATGTTGGGATTGGCAAACGCAGCTACCCCGTTTGGTTTGCAGGCCATGAAAGAATTGCAAAAACTGAATAATAATGCCCAGGAAGCAAGTAATGCAATGTGTACTTTCCTTGCAATAAATACATCTAGCGTCCAATTAATTCCAGCAACAGCGATTGCATTTCTTGCTGCAAATGGTAGTACACAGCCAAGTAGCATAATAGTGAGTGCTTTGGCAGCAACAACAGTCTCAACGATCGTGGCCATTGTCGCTGTAAAGCAATTAGCAAAACTACCTGCTTATCGAATTAAAGGACAAATCATCAATGAGTAATATTGCCAATCAAATTTCAAATTGGTTATTTCTGTCGTTTATTGTAGGAATACCTTTGTATGGGGCGATTAAAAAGATCGATGTTTTTGATGCGTTTACTACAGGTGCAAAGCAAGGTTTTGAAACGGTTATCAGTATTATCCCTTATTTAATTGCAATGCTTGTGGCAATAGGGATGCTGCGAGCCTCAGGTTTTTTTGAATTACTTAGTCACATTTTAAGCCCAGTTCTAGCCGCTATAGGTATGCCTACAGAATTGTTGCCGCTAGCGCTAATTCGACCTTTTTCAGGGAGTGCCTCAACCGGTATTATGGCTGAAGTAATTCACCAAAATGGCGGGGATTCATTAATTTCAAAAATGGCGGCGACCATGATGGGAAGTACGGAAACGACCTTTTATGTGATTGCTATTTATTTTGGTGCTGTTGGGATTAAGCGAACTAGACATGCCATCCCAGCGGGATTATTGGCAGATTTAGCAGGAATTATTGCCAGTGTCGTTATATGCCGTTATTTATTTGCCTAGCATTTTGCCAAATGAAATGAGATATTTAACTTGTTTCCAGTGATTTTATGTGGCTGCTAATCTGCAATGCAATATTCGATTAGCGTTTAGCTAAACGTCCGGCCTCATTGAGTTGTTTTAACAAGGCAGCTGATTTTATTTTAAAGCTAGTCATTTCTCTACCTGCAATCGGAAATCCTCTTGGTAAGTCAACTGTGGTAGGATTTCGTGGTTGTCTATTAAGGTGGAATTCATAATGGCAATGGGGTCCTGATGCCAAGCCTGTTTGTCCGACATAACCAATGACTTGGCCTCGTTTAACATAAGTGCCACGAGACAATCCTTTTTGAAATTTCAACATATGACCGTAAATGGTGCTATAGGTTTTGTTATGACTAATTTTAATCATATTTCCATAACCGCTTTGACGGCCAATTATCTCAATACGTCCATCTCCTGTTGCGCGGATTGGGGTACCAATAGGTGCTGCAAGATCAACCCCTTTATGGGCTCTACGATAATGTAGTATTGGATGGTAACGAGATAAACTAAAAGTTGA